>NZ_CABSQF010000044.1:0-34852 GCF_902479695.1 uncultured Phyllobacterium sp.
GGGGCCCCGAACCGCCCCGCCCTGCGGGCTTTCCGGGTGCCGAGCTCGCGGGCGTCCACGATGCCATGAACTATCTCGTGCAGCAGAACCGCCGCGTCGGCCGTGAAAACATCGAATCCGTGGCCTGGCCGAGCGATCCGATTGTGGCGTCAGGTCGCCATGTGGTTGTCGTCGGCGGCGGCGATACCGCCTCCGACTGTGTCGGCACCGCATTCCGCCAGGGCGCGGTGAAGGTCACCCAGCTCGATATCCGCCCGCAGCCGCCGGAAAAGGAAGACAAGCTCAGCGTCTGGCCCTATTGGGCGACGAAGATGCGCACGTCCTCCTCGCAGGCGGAAGGCGCGGACCGCGAGTTCCAGGTGGCAACGCTTGAATTCATCGGTGAAAACGGTGCATTGACCCATGTCAAATGCTGTGAGGTCGACGAGGCGCGCAAGCCGGTTCCCGGCACCGAATTCTACATCAAGGCGGATCTCGCCTTCATCGCCATCGGCTTTTCCGGTCCGTTCGAAACCAGTGTCGTCAGGGAACTCGGCGATACGCTGGAGATGCGGGCGGATCGCCGCGGCAACCGTTCGATTGCCGCCGATGACAAGGATTACCGCACCAGCGTCGACAAGCTGTTTACGGCCGGTGATATCCGCCGCGGCCAGTCGCTGGTCGTCTGGGCGATCCGTGAGGGCCGCCAGGCGGCACAGGCCATCGATGTCGCGCTGATGGGATTGTCGGTTCTGCCGCGATAGTCAGGCCGTTATTTCGGTGCCGCGTCGGACTTTGCCGGCCACGCATAGTCGTTGATGCGGCCCGGCTGGGCGTCCGGCGCCTTGCCTTCGAGAAGCAGCTTGTCCTGCGCCGACTTGTCGGCGGCCGCGGCTTTCGGTGCGGCGCCGAGGAGATCGGTGCCGCCATCCAGTTCCGGGTCGCTCAGGCTGATCGGCGCGATGCGGTCGACCTTGACCGGTGCCTGCGGCGTTTCCGGCAGTGCCTGCACGGGCGAGCCCGGCTTGACGGCGGCGATGGCCGGTGACGTGGCGTTGCCCAGCATCTGGCGCAATGGTTTTTCCGCATAGAAGGCCAGTTTGCGCTTGCCTGCGGTGGTCAGGCCGACGCCATCATTGTTGCGCAGACGGGCGGTCTGGCCGGAGATGTCAAAGCCCGACAGCGTAAAGCTGCCGCCCTGGTCGACAAAGCCTTCCCAGACATCGACGAATTTGCCGTCCGCCTTCTCCGTCGCATTGCGATAGAGCTCATTGAACGCCAGGAGATCGGTGCTCATGTTCTTGAACTTGAACGAGGGCTGGCCGACCCACACCACGGGGTGCCCGGTCTTCTTGACCGCTTCGAGGAATGCGTTGATGCGGCCCTGGTATTCCTTTGTCCAGGCTTCGCTCTGCGGCGCGGGACCGTTGGCGAATTGCTGGCGGTCATTGGCACCGATCATCACGACGACAACAGCCGGTTTTTCCGCGTCGATCAGACTGCCGATGGTGGCGGGCCAGTTGCGGTGGTCGCTGCGCACGAAACCGGATGAGCCGTCACTCTTGTCGACCACGCGCACGCCGGGCGAATCCATGAAGGCCGCGTTGAGGCCTTCGGCAAGACCGCTGGCCATGAAGTCACCGACAACCAGGATGGTTTTGGCATCGGCCAGTTTCGACGGAATGACCGGTTCATCCGCCGGCGCGGAGGGTTGGCTGGCGGGGGCTGCCGGTTGCGGCCGCGGCCGCTCGGCCCGCTTGGTCGTGCGGTTCTTGGAGGGGCGGACGGGCCGGTTGTTCTCATCGAAGATCATCCGGTCGGTATTTTCGCGGTAGACTTCGCGGCGCGAGCCGAAGAGCATGTCGAGCAGCGTGCGCTGCTGTGCGGCGGCGATGTCGGTAAAGACAAGGCCGCCGGCCGCACCGAGGGATACGGACACAACGATGCAACGGATGAGGCAAGCCGGCCGTTTCATTGTATCCATTGTATTTCCAAACCTTATCGCTTGCGGATAATGGTCAGCACTTCCTTGCTGGGATGACCATCGGGATCGAGCCCCATTTTCTTCTGGAACGCCTGGATGGCATCCCGTGAACCGGAGCCGATTTTCCCGTCCACTTCGCCGTCATAATAACCCAACGCGCGCAGATGTGTCTGCAATTCTTCACGCTCCTTCATCGAGATGGGCGTGAATGGGCGATTCCAGTCGCGGCGCAGCGGCGGCGCACCGCCGATCTGATCCGCAAGAAGACCAACACCAAGGGCATATTTGTCGGCATTGTTGTAGTTCTTCAAAACGGAGAAATTCCGGGTCATCAGGAAGGCGGGCCCCTCGCGCCCGTCGAGCACTTTCAGCTGGGCCTTTTCATTGCCACGCGGGAATGGCTTGCCGTTGGCGCGCACCACGCCGAGGCTCTGCCATTCCGCCATGGTCTTTGAGCCAGCGGGGAATTTGCGCCCGGCCGGGAGGGTCACTTCGTAACCCCAGGTCCGGCCCGATTCCCAGCCGTTCTTGGCCAGGAGATTGGCGGCTGTCGCCAGCGCATCGGGTACGGATGTCCAGATATCGCGTTTGCCATTGCCGTCCATGTCGACGGCATAGGCGAGATAGCTCGTGGGAATGAACTGTGTATGGCCAAGGGCGCCCGCCCAGGAACCGGTGAGGTGGCTGCGGTCGATATCGCCGGTCTGCAGGATCTTCATCGCCGCAATCAGCTGGGTGCGGGCATATTTTGCCCGGCGCTGGTCGGCATAGGCGAGGGTTGCGAGCGAACGCACGGCGTCGCGCATGATGTCGGGCCGCTGCATGGCTTCGCCGTAATTGGTTTCCATCGACCAGATCGCCAGCAGGATATTGCGGTCGACACCGAATGATTTTTCGATGGCGGCGAGCCAGCGGCTGTATTTGCGCGCCATTTCCCGCCCGGTGGTGATGGAATGCTCATTGACGCGGTTATCGATGTAATCCCAGACCGGTGCCGTGAATTCCGGCTGATAGGCGGCCTTCTGCAGCACTTCGGGATCGATATCCTTGACGCCGGCAAAGGCGCGCTGGAACGTCGAGGCGGAAATTCCGCTCTGCAGCGCCGTGGTGCGGAAATTGGCAATCCACGTCTGGAACTTTGCATCGGCGGAGGCACTCGTCGCCGTGACTGCAAAAGCCAGGCTCGCGGTTGCGGCCAAAATCATGATTCGCTTTGCAAAACTCGACGGGCTCTTGAACATGTTGTCTCCTTGAACTGGGTTTCCACCTATTCCGGCAAACAATAAATTATGCACATCAAAGTTAGGAATTGGTTTACCATGCATATTTGACGGGCGGTTCCTGCGGGAACATTACCGGTCGAAAAAAATGTTTATTATGCAGCTCAAACTATTTTCATTCTTTGCAGGGCAAATGTCCATTACCAATGTTAACTGAGTTTTTGTGTGAGATGGGGAATATATTGTGACGACAGCGAAGAGAATCCGCAAAGCCGTTTTTCCAGTCGCAGGTTTTGGCACCCGCGTTCTTCCGGCAACCAAGTCTATCCCGAAGGAAATGCTGACCGTTGTCGACAAGCCGGTCATCCAGTACGTGGTGGACGAAGCCCGCGAAGCCGGTATCGAGCACTTTATTTTCGTGACCGGCCGCAACAAGGCGGTCATCGAAGATTATTTCGACGCCCAGTACGAACTCTATTCAACCCTGGCCGAGCGCGGCAAGACGGCGCTGCTCGACGAGTTGCAGAGCATCCAGCCGGGACCCGGCACGACCAGTTTCACCCGCCAGCAGGTGCCGATGGGGCTGGGCCACGCCGTGTGGTGTGCCCGCGATATCGTCGGCGATGAGCCTTTCGCGCTGCTTCTGCCCGACATGATCATGCAGCCGGAGAAAAACGGCTGCCTTGCCGACATGGTCGAGCTGTATAATCAGGCGGGCGGCGGCAATATCGTCGCCGTGCAGGAATGCGATCCGGAAGAAGCCCACAAATATGGCATCGTCGGCAAGGGCAAGGATGTCGGCAACGGTTTCGAGCTCACCGAAATGGTCGAGAAGCCGGCCAAGGGTACCGCGCCCTCCAATCTCTACATCAATGGCCGCTATATCCTGCAGCCGGAGATTTTTGACATTCTCGAGCATCAGGAACGCGGCGCCGGCAATGAGATACAGCTGACCGATGGCATGCTGAAACTGGCCAAGGAACAGGATTTCTTCGGCTATCACTTCCAGGGCCGCACCTATGATACGGGCTCGAAGGAAGGCTTTGTCGAAGCCAATGTGGCGTTTGCCCTGTGGCGCAACGATATCCGCAACGGCGTGATCGACAATATCGGCAACATGCTGAAGACCATCCAGCCGCGCAAGGTTTGAGCTGCGTTGAGGGGCTTCAAGCGAGGCCCCTCATTTGCGATGTCTGTATCTCGTCCGTGGGGAACTACGGATAATGGGCCTACCGCTGCAGCGTCAGGCCCATATAGACGCTGCTTTCGCTGGTCTGGCGGGTATCGACCTCGCTGCGTGTAACGCGGTGCCGGGCGCTGACGTCCAGCCCGAGGAAGCGGTTGAACCAGTAGGTGGCGCCGACTTCCGCGCCAAAGCCCTTGTCGAGGCCGCTGCCATCCTTGTTGTCGCGCAGCGACGCGCTCAACTCGGCATTGACGCTGAGGTTTGAGCGGATCTGGCGCTTTACGCCAAGCCGTCCCTCATAGAAGATCGAACCGCTGTCATTGGGCGTTGTCCCGCCTTCGACACGGGTGAGCAAACCAAGATTGACATCGGTGCCGCGCTGCGGCGACCATTTGATTGCCCCGTCGACGCTCAGACCATCGACATTGGATAGCCGCTCATCGTCGATACTCTGGCGCAGATAGCCCAGCGCCAGCTCACCCGAGAGTTTCTCGCCGAAATCGGCCTCGATACCGCCGCGCAGCGCGGTGCGCATACCGGAGCGGCGAAAGCCGTTGGAATCTTCGGTTTCATCATAGATCAGCTTGCCGATCTCAACTTCGGCGAAAGGTTTGATCGCCGGGGACATTTCGAAGCCGCCGCGCAGGGCGATGCTGGCAAAGGTGTTGTTGCGATCCTTCTGGCTGAGCGTCGTCCCGTCGGGGAACTGGGCCTGACCATAGGTTGTCCGGTCGACCTTGCCCTTCACCTGGCCAAAGAACCGGCCAAACTCATGCCTTATGCCCAATGTGCCATCCAGTTCCTGCACGCCGGGCCTGTTGGATGCGCCGACAACCGCCGTCGGCGCGCTGGCATCCTCCTGCCGGTAGCGGTAGCCGCCTTCGCCGGTCACGGTCGTGCGGTCGCCGAGATCAAGCTTGAAACCGCCGCGCAGCCCGACATTGGGCGCGGAATACTCCTGGCCCGACAGCGTCTTGTCGTAGAGACCGTCGAAATCGAGAAAGGCCGAATGGCGCGCCCAGTCCGTCGTCGCCCGCAGGCGCAGCCGTGTTTCCGAGAGAATCGCGCTCTTGCCGGTTGAACTGCCGTCGGCGTTGGTCGTGGCGCGCAGGCCCTGCGAAATGGATGGCCGCAGCGTGACCGTACCGGCCCTGATGCCGAAGGGTGCAAACGGGTCCGGATCCGGCCGCACGGTCCGCCGCTCGATGGCCGGTTCAGACACGCTGTCCCTGCTTTCACGCTGTACGCGCGGATTGCCGTCCGTATCGTCGGCAATGCTGCCGGTGGTTGGTGTGGCCGGCGTCTGTCCGTTGCGCAGTGCGCGTGGAAGAGGACGTGTTCGCTGCGTTGCTGCCGTCGTGCGGTCGGCCGGAAGGGGAACGGTGCCTGGCGTGGCAGTGGGGCGCGGATTGAGCGTGCGGCTGTTGTTCACCGGTCCGGATGACAGCGATGTGTCATTCGCCGTCCCGGTCGCCGTCGACGGAGTGCCCGCATCGTCATTGGGCAGGGCGCCTGGACTGACGGGTTCATAGGGATCCGACGGAATACCGCCCGCGTTGGCGGGTGATGGCGCTGGCGCAGCGGCAACCACAGGCGCGCGCCGCACCGGGGCGGGCGGCGCATTCCGCTGGGTTTGCAGGACATTCTCGTCCACCGCGCCGCGCAGGGGTACGGCCTGCTGGGCCATGGCCGTTCCACCCGCAGAAAACGCAACGCTGCTCATCAACCCCGTCCACAGACACAGGTTAATCGCAGAGGTGAAGCTGCCGCGATAGGCCGGTGCTCCGATGCGGGATTGCCGATGATACATAAATAGCATTGCCAATGAGTTCGAACGTTTATGGAGCGTAAACTGTCATGGTTAATGACTGGTTTCCGCTTCGGCCGCCGGACGGGTTTGAAGGGGGCGGCGCAACAAAAAATGGACAGCGGCGCGGCAAAGCGCTAACGGTTCTCGCCATGCAGGCAATAAACGACAGCGAACTGGACAAGACCGCAGCGGTGGATTCCGCCAAGCGGACGATTTCAACCGAAAGAGACGGGCTGAGCGCGCTGCGCGATGCGCTGGATGGCAGCCTTGCGGATGCCTTCGGCAAGGCCATCGAACGCATAGCCGCAGTCCGGGGCAGAATCATCGTCACCGGGGTCGGCAAGAGCGGTCACATCGCCTCCAAGATCGCCGCGACCTTTGCCTCGACCGGGACGCCGGCCTTTTTCGTGCATCCGGCCGAAGCCAATCATGGCGATCTCGGCATGATCGGCAGCGACGATGCCATTCTGGCCCTGTCATGGTCGGGCGAAACGGCGGAGCTGAAGGGGATCGTCAGCTATTCCAGGCGGTTCCGCATTCCCCTCATCGCGGTTACATCAGGGGAAAACTCGGCACTGGCACTGGCTGCCGATGTCGTCCTGCTGCTGCCCAGGGTCACCGAGGCCTGCCCGCACGGGCTGGCGCCGACCTCCTCGCCGCTGCTGCAGCTGGCCATGGGCGATGCGATCGCCATTGCCCTCCTGGAAGCGCGGGGCTTCACCGCCGTCGACTTCAAGACATTCCACCCCGGCGGATCGCTCGGCGCGAGCCTGACCCATGTGCGGGAGATTATGCATCGCGGTGACGAGATTCCGCTGGTTCCGCTTGGGACGCTCATTCCCGATGCGATGAAAGTGCTGTCCGGGAAGCGTTTTGGCTGTGTTGCGGTTCACAATGATGACGGCTCGCTGGCCGGGATCATCACGGATGGCGACCTGTCGCGCAACCTTCACCGCAATCTGGTGACGGTGCGGGTCGAGGAAATCATGACCCGCAACCCCAAAACCGTGCCGACGAGCATGCTGGCGAGCGCCGCGCTCGCCCTGCTCAACGAGCACAATATCGGGGCGCTGATCGTGACGGAAGACCGCTTCCCCGTCGGTATCGTGCACTTCCACGACCTCTTGCGGATCGGCGCCGCCTGATTTCAGTGTCTGCAGGCTCATGGTGCGCTTGTCGAACCACGCACCACACATCAACTCCCTGGATCAAGCCGCTTCGACCGTCAGCGTTCCCTGATCGGTGCCGGTGATCCTGACCCGGCTGCCGGCGGGCAGATCGGGGCCTTTGACACGCCAGAGGCTGTCGCCGATGCGGGCGCGCCCGTGCCCGTTCACCGTTGCCTCCTCCAGCACGACGATCTGGCCGATCATCTGTTCGTTGCGCCGGTTGAGCAGCGGCTCATCGGTCGGCACGTCAGCCGCGCCCATCAGCCTGCGGCCGATGAAGACGGTGATGACAGACAGAATCAGGAACAGGATGATCTGCAGCTGCCAGCTGAGGGCGAGCATCGGTCCGAGCACGAGGATCGTCAGGAAGCCAACAATGATGGCGGCGATGCCGAACCACAGCAGGAAGATGCCGGGCACCGCCACTTCGAAAATCAGGAGGATGAAGCCGAGCACCACCCAGTTCCACGGGCCGAGTTCATAGAAGAGATGTTCCAACATCAGTGCAACTCCTCCATCGATGCGTCAGGTCGCCGAGCCGGTCCCGCCGCCCGTGCCGGGAACGGTGCGCCCGCGCCCCGGCTGTGCCGGGGGCGATGTCCGTTCCGTCTGCGCCGCATCGCCGAATACTTCCCTGGCGATTGCACCGATGCCGCCGAGCGTGCCCACCAGCGAGGATGCTTCCATCGGCATGAGAATGAGTTTCTGGTTGTTGCTGGTGGCGAATTTGGCAAAGGCCTCGGTGTATTTCTGCGCAACGAAATAGTTGATCGCCTGCACGTTGCCGTTGTTGATTGCCACGGAAACCAGCTCGGTCGCCTTGGCTTCGGCCTGGGCGAGGCGTTCGCGGCCTTCGGCCTCGCGGTAGGCAGCTTCACGCTTGCCCTCCGCTTCGAGAATCTGCGCCTGCTTCAGGCCTTCGGCGCGCAGGATCTGCGCGGCGCGGTTGCCTTCGGCCTCCAGGACCAGCGCGCGCTTGTCGCGTTCCGCCTTCATCTGGCGCGCCATGGAATCGATCAGGTCCTTCGGCGGATTGATGTCCTTGATTTCGACACGGGTCATCTTGATGCCCCAGGAATGGGCGGCCTCATCCACCACCCGCAGCAGGCGGTCGTTGATCGCGTCGCGATTGGACAGGAGCTCGTCGAGATCCATCGAGCCCATGACCGTGCGGATATTGGTCATGGTGAGGTTGAGAATGGCGTTCTTCAACCCGCTGACCTGATAGGCGGCCTGCGGTGCATTCAGGATCTGATAGAAGGCAATGCCGTCGACGGCGATATTGGCGTTGTCCTTGGTGATGACCTCCTGCGTCGGCACGTCAAGCACCTGTTCCATCATGTTCAGCTTGGCGCCGATACGGTCGAAGAACGGAACGATGAGGTTAAGGCCGGGTGCGAGGGTACGGGTATACTTGCCAAAACGCTCGATGGTGTAATTATAGCCCTGCGGCACGGTCTTGACGCCCGCAAACAGCACCACCAGAACCAGAACAACCAGCACCGGAATGGTAAAATCGAAACCGCTGAACGGCATTGTACTCCCCCTTGCCTGACATCAGGACCAATGTCATCTCGCATCATCATCCTCTATACGGATGAGGCCAAGATAGACCAAAGTCTTGATCTCAGAAAGGCTTAAGCCGGGAATTATACAGGGGTTCCGTCTGCTCAGATCCAGCCCTGCAATTCGCGCCGGACCAGCTCTTCGATCACCCGCATGCCTTCGTCGGAATCATTCAGGCAGGGGATATGGGTGAAGTTGACGCCGCCATGCTCGCGGAAGGTGTTGCCGGCTTCAACAGCGATTTCCTCCAGCGTTTCCAGGCAGTCGGCGACGAAACCCGGATTGAACACGGCAACGGATTTCACGCCGTCCGCGGCGAGCTTTTCCATCGTCTTGTCCGTATAGGGCTGCATCCACTCTTCCGGGCCGAAGCGGGACTGGAAACAGGTGATCAGCTTCTTCTCGTCCCAGCCAAGCCGCTCGCGCAACAGGCGCGTGGTCTTCCAGCAATGGCAGGGGTAGGGATCGCCGCGCTTGAAATAGCTTTGCGGGATGCCGTGATAGGAGGCAACCACCACCTCCGGCTCGAAATCCAATGTCGCAAAATGCTTCTCGATGGAGACAGCAAGTGCCTCGACATAAACAGCCTCGTCCTGATAGGAAGGGACGGTGCGGGTGGCGGGCATGAAGCGCATCTTGCTGAGCGCCTCGAAGAATTTGTCGTTGACCGTCGCCGTGGTCGTTGCCGAATATTGCGGATAGAGCGGGAACATGACGATGCGCTTGCAGCCCTGCCTGTCGAGCCGTTGCAGCGCGTCTTCGATAGAGGGCTGTCCGTAGCGCATGCCCCAATCGACGATCACATCGGGATGGGCGGCGAGGCTTGCGGCCAGCTTTTCGCTTTGCGCGCGGGTATAGGTGCGCAGCGGCGATTCATTGCGCTCGCGGTTCCAGATCTTGTCGTAAAGCGCGCCGGATTTTTTCGGACGGGTGTTGAGCACGATGCCGTACAGCACCGGCAGCCAGATGGCGCGCGGCCATTCGATCACGCGCTTGTCCGACAGGAATTCCTTGAGGTAGCGGCGCATGGAGGTGACATCCGTGCCGTCAGGCGTGCCCAGATTGACCAGAAGCACGCCGACTTTCGCGGTTTCAATGCGCGGATGGTCGCCGGGCCTGCTTATTGCCACACCAACCTCGCCAGACATCACCATCTCTTTCAACTCCTGCTTTGCGGTTGGAACCTAGTGGTGAGGGCCGGGATTGCAAGGGCGCGAAAAGACGCAGCAAAATGGGGTAAATCGCTCTCCGGCGGGTAAAACCCGCGCTGATATGAAAGAACCCGGCACAACATTCAAGTTGCGCCGGGTCGAAATAACAGTCCTGGGACCGTTTGTCCTAGGGGATTACTTCGGCGGGATCGTCATGGCGCTGCCGATGGGCAGTTTCTCGACGATCATCCGCGGATTGGCTGCCGCCAGCTTTTTCCAGTCCGCACCCTTGCCGTAGACCTGCTTGGCAATATTCCAGAAATTGTCGCCGCGCTTGATCGTATAGGTCGATGGCGCGGCAGCGACAGCGGGTGCCAGCGCTGCTGTTTCGGCCGCAGGCTTGGCGGGCGGTGCCGGGTCCGCTGCGGCTGGTGTGGCCGCTGCGGCCAGAACGGTTATGCGCCCGTCCGTATAGGGCTTGTAGGGTGTGTTCCTGGCGAGATAGTCCGATACCACGGCTTCAAGGCCGGGGCCGTAATCATAGGCGTTCTGGGCATTGCTGGCGAAAATCTTGTAGCCGTCGCCGCCCGCGCGCATGTAGTTGTTGGAGACGACGCCGTAGGTGGCGGCCGCGTCAATCGGTTTCCAGCCGCTGCCGTCGCGCACTTCCACGGCGGAAACGCGCTGGCCGACGGGTTTCGACACATCGAATGCGTATTTGAGGCCGGAAACCTGCGCGAAACGGCCTGCACCCTGATCGATCTGGCTGACGCCGTTTTCCAGCGCGGCCACCACGTCGGCCCCCTTGAGCTGGAAGGTCGACAGCGTGTTCTGGAACGGCAGCACCGTCAGGACTTCGCCCATGGTCACATCCCCGGCATCGATGGATGCGCGCAGGCCGCCGCCATTGATGATGGCGATGGTCATGCCCTGGTCCTTGACCCGGTCGAGCATGGCGTCGGCGACGAGATTGCCCATGGAGCATTCGACCACCCGGCAAACCTCGCGGGCCGCTTCGATGACGCCGCTGGATTCGGCCACCTTTTTGGCTTTCAAGGCTTCGATGGGCTTGGCCAGTTCCTTGACCCGCGCGAGATAGGCGGGATCAGGCACCACGGAGGAATCGAGCAGGATCGGCGCGCCCTCGCTCCTGATGACATTGCCGTCATCGTCGAAGGTCACCTTCAGCTCGCCCAGATATTTGGAATAGGATTTCGCCTGGACGATCGGCACATCGCGGCCGGATGGCCCCTTGACGAGGGTCGGGTAGGGTCCAAGCGCCTGCGGATCGGTGTTCGACAGGAGGGTGTGGCTGTGCCCGCCGACAATCACGCTGATCCCGGCAACACTGGCGGCGATCTGCTTGTCCTTGAGATAGCCGTCGTGGTTGAGCGCGATGATCTTGTTGACGCCCTCGGCCTTCAGCGCCTCGACCTGCTTTTTCAGGGTCTCGATCTCATCGGCGAACTTGACCGTCGGTCCGGGCGTTGAAATATCCGCCGTGTCGGTGGTGATGGTCGATACAACACCGATCTTCTGGCCGCCGATTTCCTTGATGACATAGGGCTTGTACTTGCCGGCGATGGGCGAGCCGTCGGCGGCGATGGTGTTGGCCGAGATGACAGGGAATTGCACCTTTCCGAGGAATTTTGCCAGCGTGTCGACGCCATCATCGAATTCATGGTTGCCGAGGGCCATGACATCATAGCCGATGCCGTTCATGAATTCGGCGGTGTCGTCGCCCTTGTAGGTCGTGTAGAACAGCGAGCCCTGGAATTCGTCGCCCGCATTGAGCACGATGACATTGCCGCCATCCTTGGAGAGGGCGGCGCGGCGCTCGTCGATCTTGGCTTTTACCCGGGCAATGCCGCCAAAGCACTCGTTCTTGCTCTCCTCCTCGGCGGAACAGGTCGAATCATATTTGTTGATCGATTCCTGGCGCGAGTGGAAATCGTTGATGTGCAGAATGTTGAGCGTGTAGTCGGCCATGGCCGCTCCGGCGATCATGACGAGAGCCGAGGTGCCGAGCAGAATTCTGGCGAGGATTTTTGACATGAACTGTTCCCCTGTTGCGATCGCCTGATGCTGTCACCGGTCGTTGGCATCCGTGTGACAGATGCGCCGATGCTTTCATTCCTTGGCGTGGCATGCAAGGGAAGGGCGGTGGTTTTTGCCGCTCAAGGTAAAGGTAAAACCGGCCGGCGCAGCTGCCTGCGCGGGCCGGCGATGGTGTCAGCCTGTCTGGCCGCCGCGGCGTGTCAGCGAGAACTGCTGGCCGCTGGACGAGGTGCAGTTCAACTGGCCGGGATTGACGAGGGCGCAATTGACCTTGGACTGCGTGCCGCGGGCAAGCGAACGCAGGTTGATCTCGATGAGGCTGGCGGAGGCAAAGCGGTAGCTGCCTTCGGCCAGTTTTTCCTTGGTGTCATTGGCGCGGGTCTCGAAAACGCCGCCGTTGAAATTCGAGAAGGCAACGCCCGATGTATCAAACCATTGGCCCTGCACGGCGTCGGTCGGGCGGGAAGCCTGCACCGGTCCGCTGTCGTGAATGGGGCCGCTGGTCTGGCAAGCAGCAAGTGCCACTGCCATGGTCGCTGCGCTGAAGGCCAGTGAAATACGTTTCATCCGATCAATCTCCTGATGGGTTGCCCTTTTAAATGCCGTGAAAACCAAGCAAAAACAAGACATAAGTTTAATAAGCCGCAGAGTTTCGCCGCGTGTCGCTTCCGCAAAACTGCCATGTTGTCCATTGGCGGGCGCACATGTCAGATCGGTATTCACCCCCCTCTGGGCTGCCGCCCATCTCCCCCACAAGGGGGGAGATCAGCCTTCACAGCTGTATCTGTTCATCTTCAATGTTGAAAATGATGCAAAATCGCTGATGCCGATGTGATCTCCCCCCTTGTGGGGGAGATGTCCGGCAGGACAGAGGGGGGTGAAAGACCCTCCTCACAAAAAATAACGCCAACTTATCCAACACTTCCCATACGCGCTTATCCTTCTCGTGTCCTTTCCGGCGGGAATGCTTCCGGAAATTTTCGAAAGTCGGGAAAGGATCGGCGCTTCGGCCTGTGGGAGAACCCCGGGGCCGGGGAGGTTCAGTCCAATCTTGCCATGTTGGACAAAACCGTTTGCCGGGTGGGTGGTCCAAGGGATCGCAACAACCGCAACACCAACCAAAGACCTCAGCGCTCTCGATGGACCGCCCGTCTTTCCCACCTTTCAACAGCCAGACGCGAAAGCGGGCGTGGCAACGGGGAGAGCGTTGCAGAACAATCATGCACCACAGCCACGCAGCGGATATGAAAACGGCAACCCTTGGGTTGCCGTTTTTGATCAATGCACGAGAATGTTGCGGAACTGCCAGGGGTCGCTGGTGTCGATGTCTTCCTTGAAGAAGCCAGGGCGGTTTTCCAGCGGCGTCCAGTCGGTATAGTGCCCCTTGAGCGGCCCGAGATAGGGCTTCTGGATTTCAAGGCAGCGGCGGAAATCGATCTCGTCGGTTTCGACAATTCCGGCTTCCGGATTTTCCAGCGCCCAGACCATGCCCGAAAGCACGGCGGAACTGACCTGAAGACCGGTGGCATTCTGGTAAGGCGCCAGTTTGCGGGCTTCCTCGATGGTCAGCTGCGAGCCGTACCAGTAGGCGTTCTTGTCGTGGCCGTAGAGCAGGACACCGAGCTCATCCGCACCATCGACGATCTCGGATTCCTCCAGAACGTGGTGGATTGCCTGCGGCTGGCCGGCGGCACCGAACATTTCGTCGAGCGACAGCGTTGCCACATTGGACGGGTGGTAGGCGTAGTGGCAGGTCGGCCGGTAGGCAGCCTTGCCCTTCTTGTCGAACACGGTGAAGAAGTCGGCAATCGAGATCGCCTCATTGTGCGTCACCAGCAGCCCGAACTGCGGTCCCTCGGTCGGACACCAGGTGCGGATACGGGTATCGGCGCCGGGCTGTTCGAGGAAGATCGCGGCCTTGTTGCCCTTCTTCTGCTTGCGGGCGTTCTTGGGCAGCCACTTTTCATGCGTGCCCCAGCCCAGTTCCGCCGGCTGCAGGCCTTCGGAAATGAAGCCGTCCACCGACCAGGTGTTCCAGAACACGCCGAACGGCTTCGGCTCGCCCGCGCGCTGCGTATCGCGTTCGGCAATGTGAATGCCCTTGATGCCGGTCTGGCGCATCAGGCGCGCCCAACCGTCGCGGTCATTGCGCGCCGGTTCGGTGTGCTCGATACCCAGATCCTTGGCGAGATTGACAACCGCCTGTTTGACGAACCACGACACCATGCCGGGATTGGCACCGCTGCAGGAGACGGCCGTGGTGCCGCCGGGCTTGCGGCGCTTTTCCGCCAGCAGCGTTTCGCGCAGCGCATAATTGGTGCGTTTCGCGTTGTCGCCGCCCGCATAGTAAAAACCGGCCCATGGCTCGATGACCGTGTCGATATAGAGCGAGCCCACCTTGCGGCACAGGCGCATGATATCGACCGACGATGTATCGACGGACAGATTAACGCAAAAACCCTGGCCATCGCCTGCGGTCAGCAACGGCTTCAACAGCGTCTTGTAATTTTCCTTGGTAACGGCTTCCTGAATGAAGCGGATGCCACGCTCGTCGAGCAGTTTCTTGTTGGCATCACTCGGGTCGATGACGACCAGGCGGGACTTATCGAATTTGAAGTGGCGCTCTATGAGGGGCAGGGTACCCCGTCCGATGGACCCGAAACCGATCATCACGATCGGACCAGTAATTTCTCCATGTACAGGCCAATTCGCCTTCGCCATTTTTTTGCTACTCCTAATTTTTTAATCTCCATCAATGAGGGCAGCGGTTATTTCACCGCTTCAAAGAAACCATAGAGCATAGTGATGACAAAGAGCAAACAACCGTTCACCCGAAAGGGGTGAAAACTGCAACTACTGTTAACTGAAATGCTTCAAAGCGACTTTAAAGCCGCGACAAGCCGGTCCCGGACAGTGATAATGCCCTTATATTGGGCCTGCGCCTCGCTCAGTGACTGGAGCTGATGGGCAAAGGCTTCGGCAATGCCGCGGCATTCCGGGTGTTTTTTCAAGGCACTCACCGGATCGAGATGAATGCGGATGGTGAAGAGAATGTCGCCGGATGCCGGCAGTTTGCGCAGGGTCTGGCGTTCGACGCGGACAAAGCTCTGGGCAACGATGTCCGCGTCCGTGTAGCGGGCGCCCTTCTGCTGGCTCGACAACGGGTGGTAGAGGTCGCCGTCCGGCTGCAACGACCAGTTCATGCGATAGACCGAACGGTCCGGCCGCAGATTGTCGAACATGCGGCTGATCAGGCCCGCATTGCGCGTGCCTGCGCCGAAATCCGGCACCGGCGCATGGATGTCCTCCATGGAGCGGCCGAACTTTTCCAGAAGGGTCCAGGAGGAGGGGAAGGACAGCGATGCCGCCGCCAGATGCCAGCCGCGCCGTTCGTCCTTGCGCATCAGGACGAGGTCTTCCTGCACGAGATTGGCGGCGCGATGCAGAAAGGGCGAACCGGCATCGCCGAGCGGAACCTGTTCGCCCCAGCCGGTAACCGCGATGGTGCCGCCGTTCCGGCGGTAGAGCGCGGGATAGTGCTCGGCGAGATGTGCGCTCAAGAGGTCGAGCACTTCCTTTTGCGCATCCTGCGTGCCGGGCTCCTCGACGAAAATCTTCCCCGCGTGCAGCCCGAACAGCCGTTGCTTTTCCCTGAGGTAGGGAACGAGATTGCCGTCAATCTCGATCCAGTCCTTCAGGTCGAGCTGGTGCAGCCCGATGGTGAAGGGCTGCGCCGAACCGTCATAGGGCGTATGAGTGGGGGGCGTATGGGCGGGGGGCGTGTGGGCAGGCGCACTCATTCGGCGTTGTCCATCGCCTCCAACTCGTCGATGATGCCTTCGATGACGGAAAGACCCTTCTGCCAGAACGCCGGGTCGGTGGCATCGAGGCCGAACGGCGCCAGCAGCTCCGAATGGTGTTTTGTGCCGCCGGCCTTCAGCATGTCGAAATATTTTTGCTGAAAGCCCGCATCGGCATTCTGGTAGACCGCGTACAGCGAATTCACCAGGCAATCGCCGAACGCGTAGGCATAGACGTAGAACGGCGAATGGATGAAATGCGGAATATAGGTCCAGAAGGTCTCGTAGCCGGAGCCGAAGCGGATTGCCGGTCCGAGGCTTTCCTTCTGCACATCCAGCCAGATCTCGCCGATGCGGTCGGAGGTCAGTTCGCCATTGGCGCGCTCGGTGTGCACCCGGCGCTCGAACAGGTAGAAGGCGATCTGGCGCACGACCGTATTGATCATGTCCTCGGCCTTCTGTGCCAGCATGGCCTTGCGTTCGCGCTTGTCCCTGGTTTTTTCCAGCAGCGAGCGGAAGGTCAGCATTTCACCGAAGACGGAGGCGGTTTCGGCGAGCGTCAGCGGTGTTGAGGCCATCAGCGCACCCTGATCACCGGCCAGAACCTGATGCACGCCATGCCCGAGTTCGTGGGCAAGGGTCATCACGTCACGCGGCTTGCCCATGTAGTTGAGCAGCACATAGGGATGGACCGAGGGCACGGTCGGATGGGCGAAGGCGCCCGGCGACTTGCCGGGGCGCGTGGGCGCATCGATCCAGTTCTTATCGAAGAAGGCGCGGGCGATATCGGCCATTTCCGGGGCAAAGCCGTTATAAGCCGACAGCACGGTGTCCCTGGCCTCGGTCCACGGGATCACCGCCTGCGGCGTCTCCGGCAAGGGCGCGTTGCGGTCCCAGTTGTTGAGGTAGTCGAGGCCGAGCCACTTGGCCTTCAGCGCGTAATAGCGGTGCGACAGGCGCGGATAGGCCGCCTGCACGGCCTCGGCCAGCGCGTCCACCACCTCCCGCTCGACGCGGTTGGCCAGGTGGCGGCTGTCGGCAATATCCTGAAAACCACGCCAGCGATCGGAGATTTCCTTGTCCTTGGCCAGGGTATTGGTGATCAGCGTGAAGGTGCGCAGATTTTCCTTGAATGTCTTTGCCAGGGCGTCGGATGCCTTCTTGCGCACGGTTCCGTCGGCGTCCTGCAGCATGTTGAGCGTCGGTTCGAGCGCAAGGTCCTCGCCGTCGACATCAAAGCGCAGTGCCGTCATGGTTTCGTCGAACAGGCGGTTCCAGGCGCCGCGCCCGGTGATCGACTTCTCATGGAACAGCTGTTCGATCTTGTCATCGAGCTGGTAGGGCTTGTCCTTGCGCAGGTCGACCAGCCAGGGCCGGTAATGGCCGATGGCGGGATTGCCGTCCATCGCCCTTTCGATCACCGCATCGTCGATGCGGTTGAGTTCGAGGCTGAAGAAGATCAGGTGCGCGCTGGCATTGGTCATCTTTTCCTGGATGTCGCCATAGAGCTTGGCGCGCTTCGGATCGGAGGTATCGCCCGCATAGACCAGCCCGGCATAGGAGACGATCTTGCCGATCAGTTCTTCCAGCGCTTCGAATTCGCGGATCGCTTCGGCAAAGGTGCCGCCCATCGGCTTGGCGGCTTCGGCGGCCAGATTGCCCTTCCAGCGATTGGCGAAGAGCACGGCCAGCGCATCGGCCTTTTGCAGGTCCGTCTTGAGTTCGGTGCTGTCCGCCGAGGGATAGAGATCGGCAAGGTTCCACTCGGGCAGGACGCCGAGAGCGGTCTGTTCCGCCTTGGCGGCGGCAGCGCCGGACTTTCCGGAAGGCATGTGGTTCGTGATTTCGAATTTCATTTTGGCACCGTTTTTTGGCAATCAAGCGCTTGTTCAAACGCGAATCATGAGGGATAGTTTCGGCGAGCGAAAGCTTAAAAGTCCATTGGCGATTGTTCCAGTTGCGTATTCCGCGTTTACAAAACGTGCGTGCGTAAGACCTAAGAAGGGTGGATTCTCACGCCAAAAGGTCTTAATGGTGCTGTTAACCACCCGTTGACCATGTCTTGAATCAGCTTTTCGCGTCTGGGTTTTTGCCATGCTCTCAACGTATTTGTTCTTCAATAAGTGACCATTAACCATTAAATCGGATAATCCAGATATTCGGGGACTGGAAAAAACGGTCAAGGTTGGGACGACATTGTCAAACATGATTCATGCACAGAACGGCAAATCGACGGCAGGTTCTTTTGTACGCGCCAGCTGGTTTGTGTTCCTCATGGTCTTCGGCTCGATGCTGTTTGCATCGGCACAGGCTTCCGCTGAGACACGCACGCTCAAGCTCTATTTCATCCATACGAAGGAACGTGCGGAAATCACGTTCAAGAAGAATGGACGCTATCAGCAGGACGGCCTGAACAAGCTCAACCGCTTCCTGCGCGACTGGCGCCGCAACGAACCGACGAACATGGACCCCCGCCTGTTCGATCTGGTCTGGCAGGTCTATCAGGCTGTCGGCGGCTCCGATTATATCCATGTGGTTTCCGCCTACCGCTCTCCGGCCACCAATTCGATGCTGCGCTCGCGCAGCCGGGGCGTCGCCCAGAAAAGCCAGCACATGCTCGGCAAGGCGATGGACTGGTATCTTCCCGGCGTGAAACTCTCGACCCTGCGCGTGACCGCGCTGAAATTCCAGGCTGGCGGCGTCGGCTATTACCCGACATCCGGCTCGCCTTTCGTCCACACGGATGTGGGCAATGTCCGCATGTGGCCGCGCATGAGCCGCCGCGAACTGCTGGCCGTGTTCCCCGATGGCAAGACGATGCACATCCCCGCGGATGGCAAGCCGCTGCCCGGCTATGAACAGGCCGTTGCCGCCTATGAATCGCGCAAGCGCAGCGGCGGTTCCGTTCAGGTTGCCAGCAATTCCTCCAGCTCCGGCCGTCGCGGCAAGACCCTGTTCGGCATGCTCTTTGGCGGCGGCGGTGCCGACGACGAGGAGGATTCCAGCGAAGGCAGTGTTGCCGTGGCCTCCGCGCCGACCCCGTCGCGCAGCGTAGCCCGTGTCGCACGACCGGCTGCATCGGATGATGACGAGGGCGGCGGTGCAACATCGTTGCCGGGCGTGGCGGTCGGACAATCCGCCCCTGCAGCAGCGCCGGCGGCGGCCGCTGCACCGGCTCTGCCGACCCGCAATGCGCCTGCGCCTTTGACAGCGCCGCGGCCTGAAACACCGGTCGAAGCCTCGCCGGAAGACAATGCCGCGCTCGCCTTTGCCGTTCCCGTGCCGCTGCGCCGTCCGGATTATGCGCCGACGCCTGAAGCGGGCGCCCCGGCCACCTTGAACGCGCTCGCCGAGGATCAGTCGACCGTTGTCGCAGCCCTGCCGACGCCGCGTCCGACCGACAGCGCCGGTGCGATCCGTGACATGATCGCCGCCAATGTGAACACCCCGGCCAATGAGCCCGCACCGGCCCAGCCGGAAATGGTCAATGCGCTGGTTCCCGTTCCCTTCGACAAGCCGCAGTCCGGTCCCAAGCGCACCGACATGATGGTGGCCTCGGTCGTGCCGAACCCGCGCCCGGCCATGCCGCCCGCGCAGGCACAGGTCGCCGCTGCGTCGGAACATGATGTCATTCCGGTTCCGAACGAAGATCTGGAAACAATCATCAAGCAGTCCGATGCCGCCCATGCCAAGGCACCGGCCGTTGCCGTGGCCCAACCGGCCCAGGCCATGCCGACAGCGCCGGCAACCACGGGCGGCCGCGTCGTCCGCAACAAGCCTGCGCCGACACAGAACACGCAGCTGGCATCGGCTGAGCCTCAGCCGTCGCTGCGCCGCACCATGCTGGATGCGGGCGGTTCGGCCGATCCGGTTGCCATGCTCGACAGCGGTGTGATCACCACGGGCAAGACCTCGAAGCCGCGCCGCCAGACGGCCAAGAACCAGGGCGCCAAGGCTATTCAGGTTGCCTCGGAAGTGCCGGACCGGGCGCTGTCCAGCCAGCAGGTCGCCGAGACATCGCCGAACGTCGAACCGGCTGTCCTGCGCAACGAAGCCATGCGCACTGCGCCGACGACGGTGTATACGGCAGGCTTCCAGCAGGCGCTGCCGGTGGCCGACACCAACAAGTTCACGGGCAAGGCTGTGACTTTCCTGTCGATTGCGAAGTTCACCGCAACCAACTGATCGCCCGTTCGCGGGTCAAACAAAAGGGCGGCCCTTGCGGAGCCGCCCTTTTTCATATGCCGGTGAACGATGCTTTATGCTTTCGCCAGTTTGGCGGCCTCGGCGGCGAGCTTGGTGATGTCGTCCCACTTCCCGGCCTGAACCAGATTTTCCGGGGCAACCCAGGAACCGCCGACGCAGACGACGTTCGGCAGATCGAGATAGGTCTTGGCGTTGCCAGCACCGATGCCGCCGGTCGGGCAGAACTGGATACCGGCAAAGGGTGACGACAGGGATTTGAGGAAGGACGCCCCGCCTGCCTGCTCGGCCGGGAAGAATTTCAGCATGGTGTAGCCTTCTTCGCGCAGGGCCATGATTTCCGCCGGTGTGATCGCACCGGGAAGCAGAGGCACCTTGCCGGCGCTGGCGGCCTTCAGCAGCTGCGGCGTGGCGCCGGGGCTGACGATGAAACGCGATCCCGCGGCGCTGGCCTCTTCATACTGGCGCGCATTGAGAATGGTCCCGGCGCCGACGATGGCCTCGGGCACCTCATTGGCAACGGCGCGGATGGCGTCGAGCGCGGCGGGCGTGCGCAGGGTGATCTCGATCGCCGGAAGGCCACCGGCGGCCAGCGCACGGGCCAGAGGCACCGCATGGGCGACATCGTGGACGAGAATGACCGGGATAACCGGCTGGCCCTTCAGAACGGGTAATAGCAAATCGGTCTTCTGGGCCATGTCAAACTCTCCGCTGTTGATGGGTTCAATCGATTTAGTCATACCGGGCCGCTTTGTCCACCGGTTGCTGTGGTGCCGCGAGATTCCGCCGCGGCAAAACGGCGCCAGGCGAGGGCCAGTTTGGCATCATAGCGGTTCTGTGTGAACTTTGGACCATTATAGGCACGGGCAAAGCTCTTCCAGTCGTGCCGTACCAGGGCGGGCATGAGGTTGTTGTGCGCGATGAAGCGGATCATCAGACGAAGCTGCCCCTTGAGGGAAGCGCGCGCCTCGGCGGCGAGCGCCTCGACGCTGTCATGGCCAAGGCATTTCCAGTGCGCGCCCATGACCTGGCCGATCCCCCAGGATACGGATTCAAGCGCCGCCTGCCGGTCGATGGCGATGGCTGCCTCCAGCAGCTGCCAGCGCGCCGCCTGGGATGCGGGATTGCGGACCGCTCCGGCGGCAGGGTTGGCAAGACCCCGGCTGCGGGCGACCTGCCGCTGGGCGCCAGAGAGACGCTGGTCGAAATAGTGCCCCTCGAAGCGGATGGGCGGTTCGCTGCGCCCATCGATCCGGTAAAGGCAGACGCCGCCGCTTTCCACCTCGGCGACCGCAAGCAGCACCGCCGGTTCGATCCCGGCCTGCTGCGCCTCGTCGCGGATGTCGCGTATATCCTGTTGTGAAAACATATTCTCAGTCCCTCGGGAATTGTACCTGTTCACCAGGGATTATCCGGGGCCTTGGGGCGCGATGGATAAGTAAACGCTGCAAATCTCTTGAAATCATCGCTTAGGAGCAGTAGTTGCAGGGGATCATGACCGATCACACAGCAAACTTGCCCTTCAAAGTGGCAGCACTCTACCGTTTTGCCCGACTGGAACATTACCAGGCGTTGCAGGAGCCGCTGGCGCAGCTGTGCTGCGGGTCGGGCATCAAGGGCACGCTGCTGCTGGCGGCCGAAGGCATCAACGGCACCGTGGCCGGCACGCCCGAAGCCATTGACAGGCTGGTCGCGTTCCTTGAAGCGGAGCCGGCCATTGCCGGCATGGAACTGAAATTTTCCCACGCGAGCGAAATGCCGTTCAAGCGCATGAAGGTGCGGCTGAAAAAGGAAATCGTCACCATGGGCGTCGAGGATATCGACCCGCTCCAGAGCGTCGGCACCTATGTCCCGGCGCAGGAGTGGAACGCCCTGATTTCCGATCCGGGTACGATCGTCATCGATACGCGCAATGATTATGAAACGGCGATCGGCACCTTTGCCAATGCGGTCGATCCGCAGACAAAGACGTTCCGCGAGTTCCCGCAATGGGTGGAAAACCACCGGGACGAACTGGAAGGCAAGAAGATCGCCATGTTCTGCACCGGCGGTATCCGCTGCGAGAAGGCAACGGCCTTCGTCAAGGGGCTGGGCTTCGACGATGTGTTCCACCTGAAGGGCGGCATCCTCAAATATCTCGAGGACGTGCCCGCCGCCGAAAGCCGCTGGGAAGGCGAATGTTTTGTCTTCGACGAGCGCGTCTCGGTCGGTCATGGCCTGGTGGAAGGGGCGGCGGAGCTATGCCACGCCTGCCGCAATCCGATTGCGCCGGAGGACAAATTGTCCCCGCTGTTCGCGGAAGGCATTTCCTGCCCGAAATGCTATCACGAGCGGACGGACGCCGACCGTGCCCGCTTTGCCGAACGGCAAAAACAGGTGAAACTCGCCAAACTGCGCGGCGAAAAGCACCATATCGGCTCCTGATCACAAAAAATCCATCTGTCATTGCAATGACGTGATGCCGACCCTAACTAGGTCGGGACGCATCCGTGCAGCCATGAGGAGATTTGCATGTTCGACCCGAAGAAGATTCTTGATGATTTTCTGGGAAGCAGTATTCCCGGAACTGGAACTTCCGTTCGAGATACGGCCGGCAAGGCAACACAGATGGCCAAGGACAATCCGCTGGCTGCCGGCGCTCTGGCCGCTGTGCTGCTAGGCACAGGCACGGGCCGCGACATCGCCGGCGGTGCGCTGAAGCTCGGCGGCCTCGCTGCGGTGGCAGGGCTCGCCTACAAGGCCTATCAGAATTACCAGTCGGGCAATGCACCGGCCGAAACGGCAAAGGCCGGGGAGCCGGACCTGCTGCCGCCGCCCGACGATTCAAGCTTCCATCCGGCAACGGCGCCGCAGGGCGAGCATGAGTTCGCGCTGGTGCTGGTGCGCGCCATGATTGCCGCTGCCCGGGCCGATGGCCATGTGGATGAGGCAGAGCGAGCACGCATTGCCGAAAAGCTCTCGCTTTCCGGCATGAACAGCGACACGCAGGAATTCCTGGCCACGGAGCTGAACGCCCCCGTCAATGTCGACGCGCTGGTTGCCGCCGCCGCCACCGATGCGCAGAAGGTCGAACTCTACACGGCATCGCGCCTTGCCATCGAGGCCAAGACCCGCGCGGAACGCGGCTATCTCGATCTCCTGGCCGGACGCCTGAAACTGCCTGACAATCTCATCGATCATATCGAGGCCACTGTGGCCAATGTGAAAACGCCCGCGCCGCAGGCGTAACCGCGATCGAACCGGCATGGAAGACACCCGCCCCGACAGGCGGGTGTTTTGCTCTCGACAAGACAAACGACTCCAGTCTAGTTTGACGCGTTCTGACTCGGGGCCGAGGGTTCGTCAGGACGTCCGGGCAGTGTCGATGGCTGCCATTGCGTCAAGGGTTTTGAGAGCGTCCGGGTCGCGCGCGCTTTGTTCGGACCCACCATCATGTCTCTATGTATGCAACTGGATGCATGGCCGGTGTGAGACCGCCATGGATTCATGGACAGGGGTGGACCTCATGAAAAAAATTCTCATTCTGGGCTTTATGGTTCTGGCGGCGATGGCAGGTGTCAACGGTGCCTCTGCCGCCGAAAAGGTAACGGTGTTTGCTGCGGCGAGCATGAAGGAAGTGGTCGAAACGGCGGCTGCGAAGTTTGAAGCAAAGACCGGCACGAAAGTGACCTCCTCCTTCGCCGCATCGTCGGTGCTGGCCAAGCAGATCGAGCAGGGCGCGCCCGCGAACATCTTCATTTCAGCCGATCTCGACTGGATGGACTATCTCGAGCAGCGCAATCTCATCGACAAGCCGTCGCGCAAGATCGTTGCGGGCAATGCATTGGTGATCCTCACCAAGGCGGACAAGGGCGATGCGGCAACCATCCTGAAGGCCGGACGCTTTGCCATGGGCGATCCCAGCAACGTGCCCGCCGGCAAATATGGCAAGAGCGCACTGGAAACATTGAAAGTGTGGGACGATGTCGCCAAGAACGCCGTTTTTACCGAGAACGTGCGCGCGGCGCTGGAATTCGTGCGCCGCGGCGAGGCGAATTCCGCCATTGTCTATGCCTCGGACCATACGGCTGCGCCCGAACTGATCGAAGCCTATCGTTTCGCCGGTTCGACCCATAAGCCCATCCTCTATCCGGCTGCGCTGGTCGGCAAGGAGCCTTCGGCCGAAGGCAAGGCATTCCTTGATTTCCTCGCCAGCGATGAAGGCCAGGACATCATCAAGTCGAAAGGCTTCGTCGGCGCATCTGACAAGGCAGGCTGACAGTGTTGGGTGAGACAGAATGGGCCATCGTTCTTCTGTCGCTGAGGGTCGCGCTGGTCGCGATCCTCGTCGCTCTGCCCTTTGCCTTCGTTTTCGCCTGGATTCTGGCGCGCTTTTCCTTCTGGGGCAAAAGCCTGTTGCAGGCGCTGATCACCATGCCGCTGGTCATTCCGCCCGTGGTCACCGGCTATCTCCTGCTGGTGTGGTTCGGCGCGCGCGGCATGCTGGGCGGCTTTTTCAATGACGTGTTCGGGCTGACCTTTTCCTTCCGCTGGACCGGTGCGGCGCTGGCGGCGGGCGTCATGGCCTTTCCCCTGCTGGTGCGGCCGATGCGCCTTTCCATTGAAAGCCTTGATCGCGGCCTTGAGGAGGCGGCGCGCTCGCTCGGCGCCGGGCGCATCGTGGTGTTTCTGACGGTAACGCTGCCGCTCCTGCTGCCGGGCATTCTGGCCGGGGCGGTGCTGGGCTTTGCCAAGGCGCTGGGTGAATTCGGCGCGACGATCACTTTTGTGTCCAATATTCCGGGTGAAACACAGACCCTGTCGCTTGCCATCTATTCGCTGCTGCAGAGCCCGAATGGCGATGTGGCCGCGCTGCGGTTGATCCTGGTTTCGGTGGTGATTTCAATTATCGCGGTGGTTGCATCCGAATGGCTGCAGCGGCGCCTCAGCGGAGGGCGGGCATGAGCGAGACGCTGATTGTTTCCGTTGAAGGGCAGGTCGGGACATTCCCCGTCGCTGCCGCGTTTACGGCAGGCGGCGGCGTCACAGCGCTGTTCGGCGAATCCGGTGCGGGCAAGACGACGCTGCTGAAAATGATCGCCGGGGTGACGCGCCCGGCCAAGGGCCGGATCGCCATCCGGGATCATGTGCTGTTCGACAGCGCCAGGGGTATCCATCTGCCGCCGGAACAGCGCCGGATCGGTTATGTCTTCCAGGATGCGCGGCTGTTTCCGCATCTTTCGGTCAAGAACAACCTGACCTATGCGCACTGGGCGGGGCGGCGCAGCGCGGGCCTGTCCTATGACCGGGTGGTGGCGCTTCTCGGCCTTGAGCATCTGCAGCAGCGCGCACCGGCACTGCTGTCCGGCGGCGAGCGCCAGCGCGTGGCGATCGGGCGGGCCCTGTTGTCCAATCCGGCACTGCTGCTGATGGATGAGCCGCTGTCGTCTCTCGATCATTCCCGCCGCCAGGAAATCCTGCCTTTCCTTGAAACCCTGCGCGATGAAACCGGATTGCCGATCCTCTATGTCAGCCACGAGATCGACGAGGTGGCGCGGCTCGCCGACGAGATCGTGCTTCTGCAGGCCGGCCGGGTCACGGCGAGCGGACCGGCCGAGGCGATCTTTTCGCGACTCGGCAGCCATGACGATGCCGGGGCTCTGGTGACGGGCGTGGTCACGGCAAGCGACGAGGCTTTCGGGCTGACATCCCTCGACATCGGCGGCCAGCCGTTCCAGATCGCCAGGCTCGGCTTTGCCGCCGGAACAAAGCTGCGGCTGCGGATAAGGGCGAGGGATGTCTCGATTGCCCGCGCACTGCCGCAGTCGATCAGCGTGCGCAACATCCTGCCGGCAAAAATTACCGTTATCGCCGGCAATGACGGGCCGGACTGCGACCTGACGCTCGACATTGGCGGCCAGACCATCGTTGCGCGGCTGACGCGCAAATCGGCGAGCGAACTTGCACTCAAGCAGGGCGAGAATGTTTTCGCCCTGGTGAAAGCCGCATCGGTGGATCGCGGCGTGCTGCGCGGCTGATCCGTTACTTCGCGAGGAACCGTTCGATGCGTTCGATGGCGCGCAGGATGTTTTCCTCCGAATTGGCGTAGGAGAGGCGGATATAGCCCTCGCCGAGAATGCCGAAATCGGGGCCACCGATCAGCGCCACACCGGCTTCATCCAGCAAGGCCGCCGCCAACTGCTTGGCCGGCCATCCCGTCTGCTTGATGTTGGGAAAAGCATAGAACGCGCCCTTCGGCGTGGCACAGCTGATGCCGGGCAGGCTGTTGAGACCATCGACGACGATTTTGCGGCGGCTGTCGAAGGCCCGGCACATCTTCTCGACATCGTCCTGCGGCCCGTCAATGGCGGCGATGCCGGCATATTGGCTGGGGGCGTTGACGCAGGACCAGCAATTGACGGCGAGCTTGCGCACCTTGTCATAAAGGCTGTCCGGCCAGATCGACCAGCCCATGCGCCAGCCGGTCATCGCCCATGTCTTGGACCAGCCGTTGAGCACGATCAGCCGGTCGCGGATCGACGGGAAGGTCAGGAGCGAGCAATGTTCCTCGCCGTCATAGGTCATCACGTCGTAGATCTCGTCGGACATGATGGCGACATGCGGATGCGCCTCCAGTCCCTTGACCAGTTTTTCAATTTCGGCCTTCGGGGTGACACCGCCTGTCGGGTTGGCGGGTGAATTGAGGATCAGCAGCCGCGTCTTGGGCGTGATCAGCGCAAGCGTCTCCTCAGCCGAGAAGGCAAATGCATTCTCCTCGCGGATCGGCACGGGAACCGGGGTGGCGCCGGTGAATTCGATCATCGAGCGATAGATCGGGAAGCCGGGATCGGGATAGAGGATTTCCGCGCCGGGTTCACCGAAAATCAGGATGGCGGCGAACATGGTCACCTTGCCGCCGGGGACAATAATGACATTCTCCGGCGAGACCTCGACGCCTGTTGTGGTCAGCGTGCGGCGCACCACGGCCTCGCGGGCGGCAAGCAGCCCCGTTGCCGGCGTATAGCCATGGTGGCCGTCCCTGAGCGCCTTGATGGCGGCTTCGACGATATGGGCGGGTGTTTTGAAATCCGGCTGGCCGATGCCGAGATTGATGATGTCCTTGCCCTGTGCGGCGAGGGCTGTGGCGCGGGCGAGAACAGCGAAGGCATTTTCTTCACCGATACGGTCGAAACCGGAGATGGTACGCAGCATTATCTTGTCTCACATACAATTTATGTCTTCTGCTTTGTGCGGTTCCGATTGTATGGAGTCAAATACTCATATGCAAAACAGGCTCTAGCATGACTGATCTCAAAGACTGGACACCGCGCCCTCTGCCCGCCCGCGAAGCCATCGAGGGGCGATACGTCACCCTTGAGCCGCTGGACGCCGCCAGGCATGGCGACGGGCTCTACGAGGCATCGAGCGTTGCGGATGCGGCCGACCGTTTCCGCTATCTGTTCGAAACGCCGGCGGGCGACCGCCCGGCATTCGACGCGTGGCTGGAAAAGGTTTCGGCCAGCAAGGATCCGCTGTTCTTTGCCGTCATCGACAAGGCCTCCGGTGAGGTGGCGGGTCGGCAGACCCTGATGCGGATCGACCCGACGTTCGGCGTCATCGAAATCGGCAACATCTACTGGGGACCGCTGATCTCCCGCAAACCGGCGGCTACCGAGGCGCAGTATCTCTTCGCCTCCTATATCTTCGATACGCTCGGCTATCGCCGCTACGAATGGAAATGCAACAATGCCAATGAGCCGTCCAAGCGGGCGGCCGAGCGTTTCGGCTTCACCTTCGAGGGTGTTTTCCGCCAGCACATGGTGCAGAAGGGTGAGAATCGCGACACCGCGTGGTATTCGATCATCGACAGCGAATGGCCGGCGCTGAAAGCCGCCTATCAGGCATGGCTGTCGCCGGACAATTTCGATGCGGACGGGTTGCAGATCAGGCGGCTTGAGGATTTCCGCGCGGGTTAGAGCTTGCGTTCGGGCGCAACGGGGCTAAAAAGGCTGCGACAGTTGTGCCCCAGGAAAGACAATGACCGTGAGTGATCCCAAAAGCCGCAATGCTGCCATCGCCGCAGCCTGTATCATGCTTGGTTTCGGGTTTGCCGCGTTCTACATGCCCAACATGATGATCGCGCTGGGTGCCCGCTCGCCGGTGCTGGCAGGCATTTTTGCCGCTGTCTTTGTGGTCGGTTTTTTTCTGGTGTTCTGGTTGCGTGGCAGGAGCCAGCGCCGCAAGGACTAAAGCCTTTCCTTTAAAAACGCAGCGCCGCCGTCAGCAGCAGCACGCCGACCAGCACGATGAACAGCGCACCGCCGACTTCGATGGTGTTCTGACCGCGGTTTGAACGCGCGCCGCCCCGGGAAATCCCCGGGGAAACATTCTTGGCCGTCCCCGCCAGCGTCGCCAGCACCGCCACGGTGATGAAGGTGCCGAAGGCCATGGCGAAGACCGAGAGCACGCCGCCGAGCATCAGCCCGTTCAGCAGCGAGAATGTCAGCACGATCAGCGCGCCGGAACAGGGGCGCAGGCCCACCGCAACGATGGCCGACCATGCGGTCTTCCAGTTGAACTCGCCGCCGAGCATCGCCGGATCGGGCGCATGGGAATGCCCGCAGGTGGCGCAGACTTCTCCCGCCGCATGATGGTGATCGTGATGATCATGCGTGTGGTGGGTGTGATCATGCGCATGCGCCGCGTGATCGTGGTGGCCATGATCGTGATGGTCATGCCCGCAGCCGCAGTCGTCGTCATGGCTGTGATGATGATCGTGGTGGTGGTCAGTCAGGACCGAACCGTGATCGTGCTTTTCCGGCATGAGATGGGCGACGCGCGGGCCGAACAGGAGCGGCAGCTTGCGCCAGAGCAGCGACAGGCCGAAGGCGATGATCAGGACAAAGCTGGCGATCTCCATGTAGCGGGCTGCGTCGTTCATCGACACGGTGGTGCCGCGCAGCACGAGCCAGGCAAGGCCGACGATGAACAGCGCGGTGATGGCCTGCAGCATGGACGAGGCGAAGGACAACAGGATGCCGCGCTTCAGCGTGGTCTCGTTGGCGAGCATGTAGGAGGAGATCACCGCCTTGCCGTGCCCTGGGCCGACTGCATGCAGGATGCCGTAGAGGAAGGAGAGGCCAACAAGCACAGAGGCCTGCCAGGGGTCCTCGCGCATGGCTTTGAGCGCATGGGTCATGGCGAGATAGAAATTGCGCTGCTGGATGTTGATCCAGAGGATGATTTCAGCGAAAGGCCCGGTCGGCTGCATCGCCACCTCGTTCGAACCGATACCGAGCGACGAGGTCTGCGCCCATGCGTGGCCGCCAAACAGCGCTGCGAGAATCAGGGCACAAACGAGGGTTGTTTTCCGCATCATCTTATCCTTTTGCCGGGCAGTCGATTTCCAGCTTGGTCGCAAAGATTTTCGACATGTTGGTCCCGGATGGGTCGTTGAAGAAAGAATCGGTCAGCGTCGCCTGGTTGGCGGCAATCGCCTCGTCCGGATTGGGCCGCACCACCTTGGATTTGCAGTTGGCGGGCAGGCCGGTGACATGAATATCGCTGTCATTGACGTAGTCGATCGCGGTGTAGAACGTCGGATCATAGACGCCGAAACTGGTGACCTTGCCGAGCTTCAGCGGTTGCTTTGGCTTGCTCTCGAAGATGATCAGCAGCTGGTTGTTCTGGAAATCCGCGATCAGATGCTCCGGCGGCGCCATGACGACCTTCTTGTTGTCGAGCGTCACGGTCTGGAAATAGTCGAATTCGGAAATCGACGCGTTGATCGTGTTTGCGAGGTCGGTCAGTTCCTTCTCGTCCAGCTTCAGGTCGCCATTCTTATCGAATTCGACGAGGACGGTGCTGGAAAAGAGATCGTCGAAACGCCAGACATGGCCGAGTTTCTGCACGGTTCCGTCGGGATTGATGGTGACATCGAGACGCGCTTCGGCGAAGACATGCGGGTGCACATACGCCGGTGAGGCGATCATCATGCCTGCTGCGAGGGTTGCGATGAAAATCGCGAATCTTTGGTGCATTATTCCGCCTGTAACATGAGCGCAAAGGACATTCCGAACGTGTCGAAATTGGGACGATATAACATATTCACGCCCTGCGGTTGTCCTTGAACCATTTTGCCAGATAGTCAACCAGCACGCGCACTTTCGCCGGGAGATAGCGGCGGTGCGGGTAAACCGCATAAATTCCGCCATCGCGCAGCGAAAATTCCTCGAGCACACTGACCAGCCTGCCGCTTTCGATATCCGGCCTGGCGATGAAATCCGGCATGGAGCCGAACCCCAGCCCGGCCAGCACGGCGCGGCGGGTGGACAGCGGGCTGTTGATTTCCATCTGCCCGGATACCTGAACCGAAATCGTCGGGCCGCTGTCGTTGAGAAACTGCCAATTGTTGCGCGAGCGGTTGTTGGTATCGATGATGCAGGGCAGGGACGCCAGCTGTTCGGGGCGGGTCGGACGCCCGACCCGCTCGATCAGATCGGGAGAGGCGCACAGCAGCGTGCCGAAGGGGGCGATGCGCTTGGCGATGAGCGAGGAATCCTGCAGCCGGGTGATGCGGATGGCAAGATCGAAACCCTCCTCGACCAGGTCGACGAACCGGTCATCGAGGCGCACGTCGAGAATGATATCCGGCTGCGCGATGCAGAAGTCGATCAGGCATTGGCCGATATCCGCATCGGCGAAGGTGCGCGGCGCCGATATCTTGATGCGGCCCTTGATGTCGCTGCTCGATTCACGCACCGTTTCCTGCAGGCTTTCCACCTCGCGCAGGATTTCGCTGGCGCGCTGGTAATAGGTGTGCCCGGCTTCGGTCAGCGAGAATTGCCGGGTGGTGCGGTTGAGCAGCAGCGCGCCAAGCTCGTCCTCCAGCTCCCGCACATATTTGGACAACAGCGCCTTGGAGCGGCCGATCTTCCGGGCTGCGGCGGAAAACCCTTCCGCCTCCACCACATCGATATAGGCCCGCATCCGGGTGAGTGTGTCCATGTCAGTGGTTTCCTTCCGCGGCGGACAGGATGGCGCTGCCAAGCCGGATGAGGGCGCTGTCGCTGCCCTTGGGGCCAAGCAGGGAAATGCCGAAGGGTGCGCCGTGCACCGCGCCGAGCGGCAAGGTGATTTGCGGAAAGCCCGAAAGGACGGACAGGCAGAGCAGGTGCAGGGCGCGTTCCCGGTAGGTCTGCAGTTCGTCGAAGGGCGAGCTCACCATGGGCGCGGCACCCGGAACGGTCGGCAGGACCATGACGCCGTCATCCCCAAGCACATCGGCAAGTTCGCGGCGGAAGAGATCGCGGCGCCGGGTCTGTGCCTCATAGGTCGCGCCGTCGATGGTCGCGCCATAGTCGAAGCGATCCTTGACGCCGGGGCCAAGCTTGCGATCCCCTGCCGATATCCAGGCGCCATGGCTTGCCCAGGCCTCGAACCCCTGGATCTGCCGGAAGCACAGATAGAGATCGTCCATGGAGGCTGTGGACTGGCGGGCGGACTTGGCGTGGCCGAGATGGGCGGCGACATGCCGGTACATGGCGCGGAAGGCCGCATCCTCCGCCTCGCCGAGCAGGTAGTGTTCGAGCAGCGGGATGAACAGCGGGCGGTTGAGCTTGAAATTTTCCGCGTCCGGTCCGAGCAGGACCGCGCCGACTTTGCCGTAGAGGTCCCTGTCGCGGGCGAACCAGCCGAACGTGTCGAGCGAGGGGGCAAGCGGCATGGTGCCGGCAAGCGATATGCGGCCGTGGGTCGTGCGCAGGCCGATCAGTCCGCAGAAGCTCGCCGGGGCGCGGATCGAGCCGCCGGTATCCGATCCGGTGGCGATGTCGGCCAGTCCGCCGGCCACGGCCGAGGCGGAACCGGACGACGATCCGCCGGTTACCCGGTCCGGCGCCCTCGGGTTGACCGGAAAGGGGTAGTGGCTGTTCTGCCCCATCAGCGAAAACGCCAGCTCGTCAGTCTGCGTCTTGCCGATGAAACGGGCGCCCGAATCCAGCAGTTTCTGCACCGACGGCGCGGTAATACTTGCGGCTGATTCGTGATTTTTCGCCGGATTGCCGCATTGCGTCGGCAAACCGGCCACATCGAAGATATCCTTGACGGCGAGTGTACAGCCGCTCAGCGGGCCCTCCACGGATGGAAAGGCCTGAAAAGGCAGATTCAGCAGGGCATTCAGGGGCGAAATCGTGCTCATCGTTCAATGATTCTATGTGATTTGGCCCCCTTTGTTCAATGAATAAAAAAAATTCGCAGATGCGAGATTTGTCATTGATTGGACACAAGTTTGGACTTATATCGCCCTTGCCCAAAGTCGCACGTGCCCCATGGGTGTCCGCCGATCTTCATTATGGTGAAGAAACGGTATGGTACCTGGAACTAACCCCTCCAGTCAGTTTGACGGCCTACTGCCAGACTGAGGACATCTTGAAGCAACGACGGTGCGGGCCTTTCTGGTGTCTTTCGGCTGTCCATAAGCCGGAATTACTGAAGAGGCACACCTTCATTGCCGGTAGTGCGGATGGCATCATCCAAACCAAGGCAGACAAAGCGGATCAACGCTGGCTTAGCGTAGATCCATCGCCGCATGAACTTGTCCGTGTTTCCAGCATCTCCAAAGGCTGGCTTCGCGCGAGATGGATTCACGCACTTTGTCCTGGCGGTCATACGGGGGAGAAACCCCTGCGATCGCGACTTGTTGAGGCGGCCGGAAGTGCCGTCACGATTGGAGACCCAAGATGGCTACACAGCGCATTCTCGATTTCATCAATACCCGACGCCCGAATGGCCCTTGCATGGTGCTCGACCTCGAAGTCGTGCGCGAAAATTTCCATAATTTCGAGATGGCCTTGCCGGACTCGAAGATTTTCTATGCCGTGAAAGCCAACCCTGCGCCGGAAATCCTGCGCCTCTTGGCTTCGCTTGGCTCGAACTTCGACACCGCGTCGGTTGCGGAAGTCGAAATGGCGCTCGATGCCGGTGCATCGGCTGACCGCATTTCCTTCGGCAACACCATCAAGAAGGAGCGGGACATTGCCCGCGCCTTCGAGCTCGGCATCCGCCTGTTCGCCGTCGACTGCGTCGAAGAAGTCGAAAAGGTCGCCCGTGCCGCTCCCGGCGCCCGGGTGTTCTGCCGTGTCCTGACCGATGGTGCCGGCGCCGAATGGCCGCTGTCGCGCAAGTTCGGCTGCGTGCCGGCCATGGCCGTCGACGTGCTGCGCGCGGCGCAGAAGCTCGGCCTCGAATCCTACGGCGTGTCGTTCCATGTCGGTTCGCAGCAGACGGACCTGGCTGCCTGGGACCGTGCCCTGGGCGATGCCAAGCAGGTTTTCGACGCGCTGGCCAAGGAAGGCATCACGCTGAAGATGGTCAACATGGGCGGCGGTTTCCCGACCCGTTACCTCAAGGACGTGCCGACCGCACAGGCCTATGGCCAGGCGATCTTCCAGTCGCTGAGCAAGCATTTCGGCAACCGCCTGCCCGAGACCATCATTGAGCCCGGCCGCGGCATGGTCGGCAATGCCGGTGTCATCAAGGCGGAAGTCGTGCTGGTTTCCAAGAAGGCCGATAACGACAATGTCCGCTGGGTCTATCTCGACATCGGCAAGTTCGGCGGCCTGGCAGAGACCATGGACGAAGCCATTCGCTACCAGATCACCACCCCGCGGGATGGCGATCGCAGCGAACCCTGCGTGCTGGCCGGTCCGACCTGCGACTCCGCTGACGTGATGTACGAAAAGAACCCCTATCCGCTCCCCATTTCGCTGACCATCGGCGATGAGGTGCTGATCGAGGGAACAGGCGCCTACACCACGACCTATTCCGCGGTGGCCTTCAACGGCTTCGAACCACTCCGATCATACGTCATCTAAACCGGCTTCAAGCCCGGTTGAAACGTTCTGCCCGGCAACGCGCCGGGCAGCGGTGACACGCACATGACACGATTGGTCGAGACAATGGACGCAGCAGAAAACATCGAACAGAACCTGGTACCCGACGGCCTGTATTTCGCCGGCGCGGGTGCCTATACCATCGTCAACGAACTGCCGCAGGACGAAAAGGCCCGCGAAGATTTGCTCGACCGCGCCATGGGCGAGGGCCGCCGCCGCAAGTCGTCGGAAAAGCTGCGCCGCGGCCGTCTGCCGTCGGAAGGCCTTGCCTTTTCCGCACGCGGCGCGGGCGGTGCGCTGCTCGGCACGGTCCGGCTCTGGGACATCCAGGCCGGCCATGACGCCGCGGGCAAGGGCGTGCGCGCGCTGCTGCTCGGACCGCTTGCCGTGGATCCCGCATCGAAGGATCTCGGCATCGGTTCGGCGCTGATGCGCCATGCGATCAAGGAAGCCACCCGGCTCGGCCACGGCGCCATCATCCTGGTCGGCGATCCCGAATATTACGAACGCTTCGGTTTCACCGGCGCGAAGACGGCAGGGCTGGCCATGCCGGGTCCGGTCGAACGCCGCCGCTTCCTCGCGCTTGAATTGAAGCCGGGGCATCTGGATGGCGCCAAGGGCCTGCTGACGCCGAAAGGCCGCCGCTCGTCGCGGGCGATGCGGATCATTCCCGTGTCGCTGCGGTTCTCCGCCTGAATGGAAAAGCCGGCCCTTTGGCCGGCTTTTTGTTTAGCGGGCGAGGAATTCCTGGATCGCGCCAATCTCGCTCTGCTGGATTTCATGCCCGCCGGGATGCCAGGCGATGGTCACGTCGGTTCCCTGTGCGGCGAGATAATCCGCCAGCGCCTGCGTGCG
>NZ_CABSQF010000045.1:0-34806 GCF_902479695.1 uncultured Phyllobacterium sp.
GTCGGTGACCGCGCAGATCGGCGATCTCGGCGAATCATGGGTCAAACGGAAATTCGGCGTCAAGGATTCGGGATACATGATCCCCGGTCACGGTGGCGTGATGGACCGGGTGGATGGACTTGTAGCCGCAGCGGCATTGCTGTACCTCATCGGGGCAATTCTGGTGAAGCCGGAAACGCCTTACGACATTCTTTTCTAGCAGGCTGAGCTTAGGTGACCCTCTGACGGGGTTGGGCAAGGCCCGGAGGACACTTTGACGGATACGCTGAGCTATATCTTCGGCACGCACGGTTTGCTTATCGGTACGATTTTACCCTTTCTGATTGTACTCACGGTTGTCGTCTTCGTTCACGAGATGGGGCACTATCTCGTGGGACGGTGGTGCGGCATCGGCGTCAAGGCCTTTTCGATCGGTTTCGGCCCTGAATTGTTCGGGTTCAACGACCGCAGCGGCACCCGCTGGAAATTGTCGGCGATTCCCCTGGGCGGTTATGTGAAGTTCGCCGGCGACGAGAGCGTGGCCAGTTCGCCAATCGGCTTGTCTGAAAACATGACCGCCGAGGAGCGCGCCGTTGCTTTCCACACCCAACCCGTGTGGAAGCGCGCGGCGACGGTCTTTGCCGGCCCGGCGTTCAATATTCTGCTGACTGTTGCGATCTTTTCCGTCTTCTTTGCGCTCTATGGCCGCATGGTGGCAGACCCCGTGGTTGCGGAAGTGCGTCCGGGCGGCCCCGCTGCCGTGGCCGGATTTCTGCCGGGCGACCGCTTCATCAGCGTGGACGGGGACAAGGTCGAAACCTTTGCCGACGTTCAGCGCCATGTTTCGGCACGGGCGGGCGATTCTCTGAAATTTGTCGTCGAGCGCAAGGGGCAGGAGGTCAGCCTGACCGCCACTCCGGAGCTTGCCGAACAGAAGGACGCCTTGGGCAATCCGGTGAAAATCGCCGTGATCGGTGTGGTGAACAATCAGGAGTTCGGCAACTTCCGGCGGGTGACCTACAACCCCATCGAATCAGTCGGCCAGGCGGTGCGTGAAAGCGGTTTCATTATTGCCCGGACAGGCCAGTTTTTCAGCCGTTTCTTCGCGGGCAGGGAAGACAAGTGCCAGCTGGGCGGACCGGTCAAAATTGCCACGATGGCAGGCAAGGCGGCCAGTCAGGGGATCGACTGGCTGATTCAGCTGACCGCCATGCTGTCGATCGGCATCGGTTTGCTCAATCTTTTCCCGTTGCCGCCCCTGGATGGCGGACATTTGATCTTTTATGCCGTGGAAGCGGTCATCCGCAGGCCGGTAAAGCCGGCCGTTCAGGAGATTTTCTTCCGGATTGGCTTCCTTCTGGTGCTGGGATTCATGGGTTTTGTTGTGTTTAATGATCTTTTCGCCTGTCGGTGATGAAAATTAAACATTAGTGAAAATTAGAGGGGTGGGGTGGAAAAGCGTTATGATCTGTTTACTATAAGCCGTGAATGGCGTGGCAGGGATGCCACGCTTTCGTGTGAAGTAAATAGATTTTAACCGTAAGCCTTGCGTGTATGTAAAAACCGGCTATGACGGTGTGCGAGTAATTGCTTAGTCCGGGATCTCGCCCGGGGACAACGAGAAACAAAGGTTTAGTAGGCCTATGGCGGCAAGTTCAAAATTCGTTGGTGCAGCGTCGGCGCTCGCCATTTCAGCGGCTCTGGTAAGTTCGGGAGCGATCGTTACGACGGTTGCGGGGATTACAGCAGCACAGGCAGCAACCGTCAGCCGCATTGAAGTGCGCGGGAATACCCGTGTGGATGCCCAAACGGTCAAGGACAATCTCGGCATTACGCCAGGCAAGCCTTTCTCCAACAATGATATTGATGCTGCCACCAAGCGCCTGTTCAACACGGGTCTGTTCGGCGATGTGCGCATCACCCAGTCCGGCGGTGCGTTGATCGTGACGGTGTCCGAGCATCAGGTCGTCAATCAGGTCATTTTCCGCGGCAACAAGAAGATCAAGGACGCGCAGCTGTCCGGTGCCGTGCAGTCGAAGTCGCGCAGCGCCTTCAGCCAGCAGACGCTCGACGCCGATACCGAGGCTGTCCGCGCCGCTTATCGCAACATCGGCCGCAGCGATGCTACGGTAAGTTCGCGCATCATGGATCTCGGTCAGGGTCGCGTCAACGTTGTCTTCGACATCAACGAAGGTGACCGCACCAAGATCGCCAACATCGTGTTTGTCGGTAATAACGCCTTTGGTGAGCGCCGCCTGCGCGACGTGATTTCGACCAAGCGTTCCAACCCGTTGTCCTGGCTGACGCGCAATGACGTGTACAGCGAAGATCGCATGCGGGCGGACGAAGAGTTGCTGCGCCGCTTCTATTACAACCGCGGTTATGCGGATTTCCGCGTCGTCTCGTCGACGGCCAATCTCGATGCGGCAACCAACGAATACACGATCACCGTTACGGTTGAAGAGGGTGAGAAGTACAAGTTCGGCGGCGTCGAAATCCAGAGCTCGGTCGAGGGTGTCGATACGTCCAAGCTGGGTGGTCTCGTGCAGACATCCGAAGGCGATACGTACAACGCCAAGGAAGTCGAAGACTCCATCATCAAGCTGTCCGAAAAGGTGGCTGGCCAGGGTTATGCCTTTGCCAAGGTGGAACCGCGCGGCGACCGCAATTTCGAGAATCACACGATTTCGGTCGTCTACAACATCGACCAGGGCCCGCGCGCCTATCTCGAGCGCATTGAAATCCGCGGCAACGAGAAGACACGTGACTACGTCATCCGCCGTGAATTCGATGTGAGCGAAGGCGATGCGTTCAATCAGGTTCTGATCCAGCGCGCCAAGAAGCGCCTGGAGCGGCTTGAATTCTTCCAGACCGTCAATATCTCGACCGCTCCCGGCTCGCAGCCTGACCAGGTTATTCTGGTTGTGGACGTTGTCGAGAAGTCGACCGGTGAATTCTCCATCGGTGGTGGTTATACGACCGGTGGTGAAAGCCCCGGACCGACAGTCGAAGGCTCGATCACCGAGCGCAACTTCCTCGGTCGCGGCCAGTATATCCGTATTGCTGCCGGTGGCGGTCTGAACAACAACCGTACATACTCGCTGTCCTTCACCGAGCCTTACTTCCTCGGTCAGCGTATTTCGGCTGGTTTCGATCTGTTCAAGCGCCAGTCCGGCGTCAATGACAAGTATCAGACCGATTTGACCGGCGGTACAATCCGTTTTGGTCTGCCGATCACCGAAACACTGACGGCGGGTGTTGCTTACAACCTGTCGCAGGAAAAATACACGATCGAAGACGCTGCGAAGATCCCGGGAACGGACATTCCCGATCCGTCGCAGATTTCGCAGGCGTTCATTGATGCGGCAAATCGCGGTACATGGATCAAGTCGTCGGTCAGCTGGTCGCTTGTCTACAATACCATCGACGATACGAAAAACCCGCATGATGGTCTCTATGCCAAGTTCAACCAAGAATATGCTGGTGTCGGCGGCGATGCCAACTACCTGAAGACAACGTTCAAGGGCAGCTACTACAAGACGCTTTCCCAGGAAATGGACATTGTCGGCCTCGTCGGTGTCGGCGCTGGCTACATCAAGGGATTTGGCGACGATCTGCGCGTGTTTGACACGTTCAAGAACAATCAGGAAATGATTCGCGGCTTCAAATATGCCGGTATCGGTCCACGCGACTTGAGCGTGGCAGATGCCAAGGGTAGCTTCCTGGGTGGTAATACCTACTTCAATGCCACCGTGGAAACGCAGTTCCCGCTGCCGATCGTTCCTGAGAGCCTGGGTATTCGTGGCGCCCTGTTTGCCGACGCTGCTACATTGTATGGCAATGATCTTAAGCAGGCATCGAACACCAGCATGGAATGGCGCGCATCCGCGGGTGTAAGTATCATGTGGGCATCGCCGTTCGGTCCGCTGCGCTTCGACTACGCTTTCCCCGTCAAGAAAGTGGATGGCGATCAGGTGCAGAACTTCAACTTCGGCATGTCGAGCAAATTCTGATAGATTGCTGACCTCCCGGGGGAGCATATTTCCCCGGGGGAGAAAGTTAGTCGATGGCCGATCCGATCTTTTATGAGCCACTGCTGAACGTGACTGTTGGTCAGATCGCCGATCTGACCAATGGCGTTCTTGTGGACAGTTCTCTGGCCAACCGGCCGGTCGCCCGCCTCGCATCCCTGGCTGATGCCGGTCCCGATGCGCTTGTGTTCATCGATGGCAAGAAGAACGCGCAAAATCTCGAAGGTTTAAAAGCCGCCGGGGTTCTGTGCACGGACGAAGTCAAGGCAAGCGTGCCCAAGACCGTTGCCGTTATCGTCAGCCGCCATCCGCAGCAGGATTTCGCCGCCATTGGCCGCGCGCTTTATCCGCGTGCGGTGAATGCGCATCTCTGGAGCGGCGAAGAGACGGGTGTTTCACCCCACGCCATCATTGATCCAACCGCCGAAATAGAAGACGGCGTGACGATCGAGCCCGGTGTCATCATCGGCAAGCGCGTTTCCATCGGTGCCGGCACCGTCATTGCCGCCAGTGTGGTGATCGGCAATGGCTGCAAGATCGGCCGCGATTGCTATATCGCGCCGAGCTGCTCGGTCCAGTATGCCTTTCTTGGCAATCGTGTGCTGCTGCATCCGGGCGTGCGTATCGGGCAGGATGGCTTTGGTTATGTTCCGGGCAAGGCCGGCCTCGACAAGATGCCCCAGCTTGGCCGCGTCATCATTCAGGACAATGTCGAAATTGGCGCCAACACGACCATTGATCGCGGCGCGCTCGCCGATACGGTGATCGGCGAAGGCACAAAAATCGACAATCTCGTGCAGATTGCCCACAATGTTCGTATTGGACGCCATTGCGTGATTGCTGCGCAATGTGGCATTTCCGGCAGTGTGGTGCTTGGCGACATGACGATGCTGGGTGGCAGCGTCGGCATCAAGGATCACGTCAATATTGGTTCCCGCGTGGAAATCGCCGCAGCAAGCGGTGTGATGAATGATATTCCGGACGGTGAGCGGTGGGCCGGTGCGCCCGCGCAGCCGTTCAAGCAATGGTTCCGTGAAATCGCGAGTGTCCGCGCGATGACCAGAACCAAGAAGGAGAGCAGTTCAGATGAATGAAAATGTACAGGCGAGCAGTCTTGGCGTCGCGGACATCCAGAAGCTTCTGGCAAATCTGCCGCATCGCTATCCCTTTCTGCTGATCGATCGCATCGTCGATATCGATCGCGATGTCTCGGCCACGGGCATCAAGAATGTCAGCATCAACGAGCCGCATTTTGCCGGTCATTTTCCTGAACTGCCGATCATGCCCGGCGTTCTGATCATTGAAGCCATGGCCCAGACCGCCGGTGCTATCGTGCTGTTCCATAACGGCAGCGGCAAGCCGGGCAAGGTGTTCTTCATGACCATCGACAATGCCAAGTTCCGCAAGCCTGTCGTGCCGGGTGATCAGCTCAAGCTGCGCGTGACCAAGCTGAAGCAGCGCGGCAACATCCACAAGTACAGCTGCGTTGCGGAAGTTGACGGTGTGAAGGTTGCCGAAGCTGACGTGGCGGCAATGGTCAGCTTCCCAGAAGAAGACGAGACCGGAGCTTGATGTCCAATTCCAGCATTCATCCCACGTCGATTGTCGAGGCGGGCGCAAAGATTGGTGACAGGGTAAACATCGGGCCATTCTGCCATATCGGACCGGAAGCGGTCATTGGCAATGATGTCACTCTGCTGAGCCATGTCGTCATCATGGGGGCGACCACCCTCGGCGATGGTGCGAAGGTCTATCCGAACGCGATTCTGGGCGGCGATCCGCAGAACACCAAGCACAAGGGTGGGCACACCAGGCTTGTCATTGGCCGGAACTGCACGATCCGCGAAGGCGTCACGATGAATCGCGGCACCGATGGCAGCCGGGGTTTGACCACGGTTGGCGACAACTGCATGTTCCTGGCCTATTCGCATGTGGCGCATGATTGCGACATCGGCGACAATGTGACCTTTGCCAATAACGTCATGATCGGCGGCCACGTGTCCGTCGGCAACAATGTCATCATCGGCGGCGGCGCTGCCTTGCACCAGTTTGTGCGGGTTGGCCACCATGCGTTTGTCGGCGGGCTTGCAGCGGTGGCACTGGATGTCATTCCCTATGGCATGGTGATCGGCAATCATGCCTATCTGGGCGGCCTGAACATTGTCGGCATGAAGCGCTCGGGCATGGCCCGTCCGGAGATACACAATCTGCGCCGTGCGGTGCGCATGCTGTTCGACCGCAGCAAGCCGGTCCGCAATCGCGCCGGTGACGTGCGTCTTGCCTTTTCTCAATCGCCGGCGGTTCTCGATCTGGTCGATTTCATCACCGCTGATACCAAACGTGCCTTCTGCACGCCGCCCCTCGGTTCCGGAATCGAGACCAGCGACAGTGACGACAACAGCTAAAACAACGGATGGGACGCAACCGGCGGCCATAACGGGCCGCACGGCGATTGTCGCGGGCAACGGACTCCTGCCCATTTCCATCGCGGAAAGCCTGCAGAAGCAGGGTGCGAACCCTCTGATCATTGCCATCAAGGGCGAGGCATCGCCCGAGATCAATGCGCGCAAGCACGCCGAAATCTCGATCGTCGAGCTGGGCGGCCTGATGAAAATCCTGAAATCGGAAGATATCAGCAATGTCGTTCTGGCGGGGGGCGTGCGCCACCGGCCGGAATTCTCCGCGGCGCTGCGGCCCGGTAACGGCAATCTCGTCGCGTTGTATCGTTTCATGCGAGCTTTTCGCCTCGGCGATGACGGGTTGCTCAAGGCCGTGATCTCAACCATTGAATCCTACGGTTTCCGGGTTGTCGGTGCGCACGAGATCGTTCCGGATATTCTAGCACCTGAAGTGGGCACCATCACCCGGAAGAAAGCCGATCAGGCAAGCATTGCCGATATGCGGGCCGCCCGCGAGGCGGCCATCATGATCGGCTCGCTCGATATCGGGCAGGCGGCCATTGCCGTCGGCAGCCGCGTGGTGGCGCTGGAGGGCGTGGAGGGCACCGATGCCATGCTGCAGCGGGTCGCCGAACTGCGCATTGCCAAGCGGATCAACCGCAAGGGCGGTGTGCTGGTGAAATGCGCCAAACCGCAGCAGGAAGTGCGGGCGGATTTGCCGGCCATCGGCGTAAGTACGGTCGAGAATGCGGTGAAGGCCGGCTTGAAGGGCATTGCCATCGAGGCACGGCGCACGCTGATCCTTGGCTATGCCGAAACAATCGCCGCTGCCAACGAAGCCGGTATTTTCATCGAAACTTTTGCGCAGGAGGCCGAGTGAAAACAGCAGCAAAGCCGCTTCGCCTTGCCATTGTCACCGGCGAAGAGTCCGGCGACCTGCTTGGTGCCGATCTGGTGCAGGCCCTGCGGCGGCGATATCCGGGCGAGGTGACGCTGACCGGTGTCGGCGGCGAGCATCTCTCGGCCCTTGGCCTCAACTCCTTGTTCGACCAGCACGAAATCGCTCTGGTCGGGCTGACGGCCATCGTCACCAAACTGCCGCAGCTCATTCGCCGCATAGCGCAGCTGGCCAAAGCCATCATTGCGGCGAAACCCGATTGCCTCGTGATTATCGACAGCCCGGATTTCACCCATCGCGTCGCCCGCAAGGTGCGGGCGGCGGATCCATCGATCCCGATCATCAACTATATCAGCCCGTCGGTCTGGGCCTGGCGCCCGGAACGCGCCAAGGCGATGCGCGGCTATATCGACCATGTGCTGGCCATTCTGCCGTTCGAGGTGCAGGCATTGCAAGATCTCGACGGCCCGCCTGCCACCTATGTCGGCCACAGGCTGGTGACCCATGCGCCGCTGCTGGCGGCGGCAGAGCGGAACCGGACGCGGGAAAGCAGTTTCGCTGACAGAACCGAACATAATCTTGTTGTCCTGCCGGGGTCGCGCAGAGCAGAAATATCAAGCCTTTCCAAACCTTTCGGTGAGGCAATTGAACTGCTGGCGGAACGCGGCAACCGCTTCAGCCTGACATTGCCGACGCTTCCCAAAGTCGAACCACTGGTGCGCCAGCTCACTGCCGGCTGGAAAGTCCAGCCAAACATTGTGGTGGGCGAAGCGGAACGCCTGAAAGCCTTCGCCGCTGCCGATGCGGCTCTGGCCGCGTCCGGGACCGTGTCGCTGGAACTCGCACTGGCGCGCATCCCAACGGTGTTGTCATACCGGCCTGACTGGCTGGCGCGCATGTTCATTGCGCCGCGCATCAAGGTCTGGAGTGCGGCCTTGCCCAATATCATCGCCGACAAGCGGGTCGTGCAGGAATATTTCAACCAGTTCGTTCGTCCCGGCCCGCTGGCGCGCGAGATCGAACAACTGCTGAAACCCGGCCATGCCCGGGCGTTGCAGCTCGAGGGGTTCGATGAGATCGCGGCATTGATGCGGACCGAACGGCCGTCCGGCGAGATTGCCGCCGAGAAAGTTCTCGAATACGTGCATCAGAGGGCCTGAGGAACAGGCTTTTGGATATGAAAAAGGCGCCGAATGGCGCCTTTTTTCGTATTCTGGATGATCTTATTTGCGATTGCCGACCGGAACGTAGTCGCGCTGCGTTGCACCGGTGTAAAGCTGGCGCGGGCGGCCGATCTTCTGGTGCGGGTCTTCGATCATTTCCTTCCACTGGGCAATCCAGCCAACCGTACGGGCAACGGCGAACAGCACGGTGAACATCGTGGTGGGGAAGCCGAGCGCCTTCAAGGTGATGCCGGAATAGAAATCGACATTCGGATAGAGCTTCTTCTCGATGAAATATTCATCGGTCAGGGCAATGCGCTCCAGCTCCATGGCGACGTCGAGCAGCGGATCGTCCTTGATGCCGAGTTCGGCGAGAACTTCCTTGGTGGTCTGCTGCATGATCTTGGCGCGCGGATCGTAGTTCTTGTAGACGCGGTGGCCAAAGCCCATCAGGCGGAACGGATCGTTCTTGTCCTTGGCGCGGTTGATGAATTCCGGAATGCGGTCAACCGTACCGATTTCGCCGAGCATGTTGAGCGCGGCCTCATTGGCGCCGCCATGGGCAGGGCCCCAGAGGCAGGCAATGCCGGCAGCGATACAGGCGAACGGATTGGCGCCGGACGAACCGGCAAGACGCACCGTCGACGTCGAGGCATTCTGCTCGTGATCAGCGTGCAAAATGAAAATCCGGTCCATTGCGCGGGCAAGAACCGGATTGGGGACGTAGTCTTCGCACGGCACGGCAAAGCACATGTGCAGGAAGTTGGTGGCAAAATCGAGATTGTTCTTCGGGTAAACGAAGGGCTGGCCGATGTGATACTTGTAAGCCATCGCAGCCAGGGTCGGGATCTTGGCGATCATGCGGATGGATGCAACCATGCGCTGATGCGGATCGGAAATATCGGTCGAGTCGTGATAGAAGGCGGACAGGGCGCCAACGCAGCCGACCATGACCGCCATGGGATGGGCGTCACGGCGGAAGCCGCTGAAGAAGCGCGACATCTGTTCGTGCACCATGGTGTGGTGCGTCACGCGATAGTCGAAATCATGCTTCTGGCTCTTTGTCGGCAGTTCGCCGTAAAGCAGGAGATAGCAGGTTTCGAGGAAGTCGCCCTTTTCGGCGAGTTGTTCGATCGGATAGCCGCGATGCAGCAAAATGCCTTCGTCACCGTCGATATAGGTGATCTGCGACTCGCAGGAGGCTGTGGATGTAAAACCCGGATCGTAGGTGAATGCACCCGTGTTCTTGTAGAGTGTTCCAATGTCCACGACATCAGGTCCGATGGTGCCTTTTTTAATCGGTAACGCAAACTCGTGACCATTCAGATCGATGTTGACGCTATTCTCAGACATTGCCGTTCCTTTCTTGCTTCAGCTCCCGCTGACATCCCGTGTACCAATTCCGAAGTTCGCTGCTTGAGCAGTAGACTCTCGTCGAACTTCGGAAGTGAAAGCACACGAGTTACTTCATATTCCAGTATGCCTTTGAAACAGGATGTTCCTTCCAGGCAGGTTATTTTCTGACCTCTGCGTTCAGCACACTGGCCCAAAGCCTTGACCTCTTTGCAAGGTCTTTATCCTGATTTTCTCAGGCACGACACCGTAGCCGAACGGCACAATGTTGCAATGCAAAAAATGCACCGTCGAGGCTACGGATTAACCTTTTATCCGGTCTTCGATACGCCCCAGTGACTCCTCGCGGCCAAGCACCGCCAGCACGTCGAAAACCCCCGGAGATGTTGCTCTTCCCGTCAGTGCCGCCCGCAGGGGCTGGGCGATTTTGCCGAGTTTCAAGCCGGTGTTTTCCGCATGAACCCGCACCGCTGCATCCAATGCTTCAGCGGTCCAATCGTTGACAGCTGAAAGCGCCGGAAGAACGCCGGAAAGCACGCTCAAACCCTCTTCATTCAACAGGCCGGCTGCCTTTTCATCCAATGCCAACGGGCGCTGCGCAAACAGGTATTTCGCACTGTCCGCCAGTTCGACCAGCGTCTTGGCGCGTTCCTTCAGGCCGGGCATTGCCGCCAGCAATTGCTGACGGGTCCGCTCGTTCAGCCGCGACAGAATGTCCGCGCCGCCTTCGATTTCCGGCAGGATGTCGATCATCGCCTTGACCAGATCGGCATCGGCGGAGAACCGCATATAGTGACCATTGATCGCTTCGAGCTTCTGGAAGTCAAAACGCGATGCGCCGCGATTGATGTCGGAAATCTCGAACCACTCGATCATCTGCGCATCGGACATGATCTCGTCATCGCCATGGCTCCAGCCGAGGCGGACGAGATAGTTGCGCAGGGCGGCGGGCAGATAGCCCATGGCGCGATAGGCTTCGACGCCGAGCGCACCGTGACGCTTCGACAGCTTTGCCCCATCCGCACCGTGGATCAGCGGAATATGACCCATCACCGGGATATCCCAGCCCATCGCATCATAGATGATGGCCTGGCGCGCCGCATTGGTCAGGTGATCGTCACCACGGATGATGTGGGTGACGCCCATGTCATGATCATCAACCACGACAGCATGCATATACGTCGGGTTGCCGTCGGAGCGCAGGATGATGAAATCATCGAGGTCCTTGTTGGGAAAGCGCACATCGCCCTGTACGAGGTCGCGCACGAGGGTTTCGCCGTCCTGCGGTGCCTTGATGCGGATGACCGGCTTGACGCCCGCAGGGGCTTCCTTCGGATCGCGATCGCGCCAGCGGCCGTCATAGCGTGGCGGGCGGCCCTCGGCGCGGGCTTTTTCGCGCATTTCCTCAAGCTCTGCCGGCGAGGCGTAGCAGTAATAGGCTTTGCCCTTGGCGACCAGCTCTTCGGCGACTTCCCGGTGACGGGGCGCGCGCTCGTATTGCGACACCGCATCGCCATCCCAATCGAGGCCCAGCCACTTCAGGCCATCGAGAATGGCCGTGACAGCCGCTTCCGAGGAGCGTTCCCGGTCCGTGTCTTCGATGCGCAGCAGCATCTTGCCGCCCGTATGCTTGGCATAAAGCCAGTTGAACAGGGCCGTGCGGGCACCGCCAATATGGAGGTATCCGGTCGGGGAGGGTGCAAAACGGGTAACAACAGGTGACGACATAAGGACTCCAACAGACGTCTCGGCCATTAGCCTAACATCCAATCGATTTGATCTGGCGTTGATGTAGCATAGGAGCGCTGTCGTGCAAGGGCATTGGCAGAATTGGAGGCAAATGCAGGGGCCCGGCACCAGTACACAAACGAGTGAACGGCAGTTTTTTGATCGTCCGGCGGACGATGAGCCGGGTCTTGCGACCCAAATATCCCAAAATGTTGCCGTCACCCGGCGAGGCGTGAGTCTGTCCGCAGCGCTGCGCCGGCGCATGGGGTTGGGGCAGGATTTGCTCCCGGCCGTTTCCCGGGCATGCGGGCGGGATTATGATCGCGGCAGCCTTTTCCTGTTCGTTCCGGTTTTTGCCGGCAGTGGCGCCATTGTCTATTTCAGCTTGCCGGTGGAACCGCGGCTGAGCGCCATGCTCTTCGGATTGACCGCGCTTGCCGGGTTCAAACTCCTGGCACGCGAGCGGCATTTGACCGGGATGTGCCTTTCCGCCGCCGTGCTGGTTGTCATAGGCATGCTCTGCGCCAAGCTGGAAACGCTGCGTCTGGATACGCCAATGCTCGGCTCCGCCGTCACCACGCGGCTGACCGGCCGCATCGTCGCGATCAACCGCGCCGAGCGGGGCGGCTGGCGCGTGACGATGGACGTGATAGCCACGGAGCGCCCGCAGCTGCGCTATGCCCCGGCAAGGCTGGTTGTATCGGCCCGCGCCCTGCCACCTGAAGCTGCCACAGGCAGGGGGCTGCGCGGTCTGGTGCATCTGCGCCCGCCATCCGGTCCCGTGCGATCGGGCAATTATGACTTTGCCTTCCACAATTACTACAGGGGCATCGGCGGCAGCGGCTTCTTTCTTGGCAAGCCCGAAGCAGCCTCTCTGCCGGAACCGGCTGATTTGACAACCAGAACGCTGTTTGCCGTCGCTGCGATGCGCCAGGCACTCACCGATCGTATCCTCGGTTACATGCCGGGAGAAGCCGGTGCCATCGCCGCATCGCTGATCACCGGCCAGCGTGATGGCATCAGCGAGGCCACCAACAACGCCATGCGGTTGAGCGGCCTGTCGCATATTCTCTCCATTTCGGGATTGCACATGGCGCTCGTGGCCGGGATCGTCATCGGCTCGTTGCGTGCAAGCATGGCCTTCTTTCCGGACTTTGCTGCGCGCTATCCCATCAAGAAATTTTCGGCATGCGCGGCGCTGCTGGCATCGGCATTCTATCTGATGCTCTCGGGGATCGACGTGGCGGCCCAGCGCAGCTTTGTCATGCTGGCAGTCATGCTTGTCGCCATGACCGTAGACCGGGCGGCGCTGTCGCTGCGCAACGTTGCCCTGGCCGCCTTGGTAACCATTGCCATCGCGCCGCACGAGGTGATGGGGCCAAGCTTCCAGATGTCCTACTCGGCCACCGCCGCACTGATCGCATTCTACGGCTGGTGGTCGCCGCGCAAGGCCGGCGGGAATGCCCGGCGTGCATCCGGCAACAGCCTGTTGTTGCGGCTACCCGGCAAGATCGGCGATCATATCAGTGATGTCGCCCTGACATCCCTGGTCGCCGGTTCGGCCAGCGCGATCTTTGCCGCCTATCATTTCAACAATACCGCACCGCTCGGACTGATCGGCAACGCATTTGCCTTGCCCGTGGTCTCGGTTCTGGTCATGCCCTTCGCCGTACTTTCGCTGTTGCTGATGCCGTTCGATCTGGATTTCCTGTCGTTCGCCGTCATGGAGCGTGGCATCGAGCTGGTAGTGTTCATTGCCCATCACGTTGCCGCACTCTCGCCCTCGGGCAATCTCGGTCCGATGCCGCAGCCGAGCCTGATCCTGATGAGCGCGGCACTTGTGATCTTGATATTCCTGTCGTCGTGGTTGCGTCTGTGCAGCCTGCCGCTGTTTGCTGCGGCCGTCCTGATCATGGCGCGCACAGCGCCGCCGGATGTCGTCCTGTCCGAGGATGGCCGGCTGGCCGGTGTGCGCAATGGCACGGCATTGATGATCAATCGCCCGCAGGGCGGCGCCTTCACGTTGAACAACTGGCGGCAGGGCTTTGGGCTGGAACAGATCGTCAAACCGGCGGGGATCGGCAAAGAGGCAGCGGAGGGTGTCTTCGAATGCGCCGGCAAGCTCTGTCTGGCGCGCGAACCGGGCGGTCTCATCATTGCCTATACGGATGATCCAGCGCAAAGGAACGCCGCCTGCAGCGAGGGGAATATTGTCGTGCTAAGCTTTGCCGGCGTGGATACCGGTTGCCCCGTTCCCGGCCCGATGGTGATCACGCGCCGTGATCTCGCCTTGAACGGTGCTGCCGAAATCCGGTTCGGCTCCGGCGGGCAAGGGCAGGGTGACGTGACGGATCTATCGAAAGCCGGAGAAGCGCTGGAGCAAAGGGTGCAGTCGGCCCGCCTGACCTGGGCGATCGGTCCGCCCGACCGACCCTGGAACAAGTACCGCACCCATTCCAATGCGGCGCGCAACCGGCCGGAGCGTTCACGCAAGGCCCATGCGATCGAAAGCGTCCCGAACAATGCCGAACGGGACGCGGCGGCCGGTCAGTAACGGCGGATCAGGCCGACGAGCTTGCCCTGCACCCGCACGCGGTCCGGTCCGAAAATCCGCGTTTCATAGGCTGGGTTGGCGGCTTCCAGGGCAATCGAGGCACCCTTGCGGCGGAACCGCTTGAGGGTGGCTTCCTCGTCATCGACCAGCGCCACGATGATTTCGCCGGGGCTTGCGGTGTCGCCGCGCTTGATGACAACGGTATCGCCGTCGAAAATGCCTGCTTCGATCATCGAGTCGCCCTTGACCTCAAGCGCGTAATGTTCGCCGCTGCCGATCATGTCTGGCGGAAGGCTCAGCATGTGAGTCTGGTTCTGGATGGCGGAAATCGGCACACCGGCGGCAATCCGGCCCATGACCGGAATGCTGACATTGGCAGGCATGTCCATATCGTTGGAGGCGCGCGGCTGCGGCTTCGGCGGCGCAATATTGCGTCCGAGACTGCCCTCGATGACACTCGGCTCGAACTTTCTCTGGCTGTTGAGGCCGGGTGCGATGGAGTCCGGCAGGCGCAGGACTTCCAGCGCGCGTGCCCTGTTCGCAAGCCGGCGAATGAAGCCGCGCTCTTCCAGCGCAGTGATCAGCCGGTGAATGCCGGATTTGGAGGCCAGATCCAGCGCATCCTTCATTTCGTCGAAGGATGGCGGAATGCCCGTCTCCTTCAGACGCTCATGAATGAAGAGAAGAAGTTCATGTTGTTTACGCGTGAGCATCGGCGATCCTTTAGCAGGGAATCGGAAAAACAAAACCAGAACAAACACTATCTGTTCCAGCATTGTTCTACAAGTGCTTAATATTCCGTTGCGGCAATGCTGGAAGCTTGGTTACGAAGCATGTGCGGGCAGAAATGCGCCCATTCAGGGCGCTGTTGCGTCAGTTTCCAGTTGGATATCACAATATCATGACAGCTTTCATCCGAATCGCCGAGCGCCATGACCTTGCCACCATCATCGACTGGGCAGCCGCCGAGGGCTGGAACCCCGGTTTGGACGATGCGGACGCATTCTGGGCCGCGGACCCCAAGGGCTATCACGTGCTTGAGGTGAATGGTGAGTTGACGGCAGCGGTCTCGCTGGTCCGCTATGCGCGAGACTACGGCTTTCTCGGTTTCTACATGGTGCGTGCGCAATCGCGCGGTCTGGGTTTCGGCTGGTCGCTCTGGCAGGGCGTGCTGAGCGGATTTGCCGGACAGACCGTCGGTCTTGATGGTGTCGTTGCCCAGCAGGAAAACTATCGGAAGTCGGGATTTGTCTATGCCCATGCGAATTACCGCTATGGCGGCGCGCCCGGCTGCAGGGCAACCGTCAGCGGCGATATCGTCGCCATCGATGCGCAATGGATCGGTGCTGTCGCTGCCTATGACCGTCAATTCAATCCCGAACCACGGGAATCGTTTATCCGTGCCTGGCTCGGCCCGTCCGGCTCCCGCCACGGCCTGGCCTGTATTGCCGACGGAAAAATCGCGGGGTATGGCGTCGTGCGTGCATGCCGCGAGGGCTGCAAAATCGGTCCCTTGTTTGCCGAAACAGAAGAGATCGCCGACCGGCTGTTTCAATCCCTCGCAGCAACAGCCGGGAATGCGCAGGTCTTTCTGGATATTCCCGGGACCAATGGGGCCGCGCGGCGCCTTTGCGACCGGTACGGTCTGGCGCCGGTGTTCGAAACCGCACGCATGTATCGCGGAGCAGCGCCCGAATTGCCGCTCGACCGGATTTTTGGCATCACAACCTTCGAATTGGGCTAGGCACTCACCGGCGCGGGGCGACGGGCGGACCGCTGGACTGGCGCAGGATGAGTTCGACCGGCCATATCTCGTGGATGTTCTCGACCGGTTCGCCGTCGAGGACACGCACCAGCAATTCGGCGATACGCGACCCGGCGGAGCGGATCGACGACCGGGTGGTGGTCATGGCCGGGACCATGTTGCTGGCATTGAGGTAGGGGAACACGTCGTCATGGGCGATCACCGAGACTTCCTTGCCGAGTTCATAGCCCTTTGAACGGATGGCGCGGAAAATGCCGAGCGCCGTCATCATCGAGCCGGCGAGAATGGCGGTCGGATGCGGCGTATAGGACAAGAGCCGCTGCGCCTCATGAAAACCGGTTTCGTCGGAAAAACGCTCATGCACGATGAAGCGCGGATCAACGGCAATGCCGCGCTCCAGCAATGCTTCGCGATAACCCATTTCGCGGTGTTCGGAAAACGTGTGGCCCTTCAGCCCGTCAATCATCGCGATATGCCGGTGGCCGAGATCGATCAGGTGCGATGCCGCCTGCCGGAAGGCGCCGGCATTGTCGATGTCGAGCCAGGCATGCGGGGCGGCGATATTGGTTCGTCCGTGCAGCACAAAGGGAAATTTCGCTTCCGTCAGCATGGCGACCCGCTCGTCCATCAGGGTGGGGCCGGTGACGATGATGCCGTCCACGCGCTTGCTGGAAATCAGCCGCCGGTAGGCCGCAAGCTCGTCATTGTTGATGCTCGGGCTCATCAGCAGGTCCATTTCGTGCTGCGACAGCTGCTCGGCCAGACCGGAAAAGAACTCGCTCGTATGCGGACCGAAACGTTCGCTGCGGTCGCGCGGCATCAGGATGCCGATGGCGCCGATGCGGCCGATGGCAAGGCGCCGGGCATTGGCATTGGCGCTGTAGCCGAATTTGAGGGCGGCCTGGCTGACGCGTTCGCGCGTCGCCTTGTTGACTTCAGGATAGCCGTTCAGGGCGCGACTGACGGTCGTTTGCGAGAGGCCCAGTTGTTCAGCCAGTTCCTTGAGTTTCATGGCAAGCAATCCAGTACGGTCTTTTCAGGCAATGCAGATATGACTCCAAATAATAAACATAACCAGAGGCTAAATTCAAAGCGCTTTGGTAAATTGCTCGCGATATTGTGATCCGTGGTCGACGCGGTGCTGTTTCAACAGGGCGACAGCCTGGAATTCACGTTCTCAGCAATGCCGTATAATATGCTGTAATATATATATAATAATCCATTTATCACTGCGGTTGACCTTGATGTCTGGTTTGTGTCGCCAATTTGCGGCTTGACAGGTGAAAGAGCCTTTGTCATTTTTCATTCAAAGCGCTTTGAATTTTGATGTTTCAAATGATTTCCAAAGCGCTTCAGGAGGAGTTTTTGAAGAGGGGCTAAGCATCGCTGCGATGTGCGGCAGCCGATTCTGTCAGATTTTTGGGAGGAAATCATGAAAGCCAAATCATTCATTGCGACCCTTTTGACCACGACCTTGCTGGCTTCGGGGGCTTTTGCCGCCAATCTGGCGATCGTATCCGGCGACACCGGCAATGGACGCGAGTTCCTGCGCAAGCAGCTTGACCAGTTCGAGAAGGAAACCGGCAACAAGGTGTCCATCGTTGCCATGCCAGCCAACAGTTCCGACAATTTCGGCCAGTACCGCCTGTGGCTCGCCGCCGGCAATACCGATATCGACGTCTACCGCACCGATGTGATCTGGGCGCCGCAGCTGGCCGACCAGTTCCTCGACCTGAAGGAAGCCGCCAAGGACGTCATCGACCAGCACATACCGTCGATCATCGAAAGCCAGACCGTCGGCGGCAAGCTGGTCGCCTTGCCGATGTTCACCGATGCCCCGGCGCTCTACTACCGCAAGGACCTGCTGGAAAAGTACAAGAAGCCGGTGCCAAAAACCTGGGACGAGATGGCGGCAACCGCCAAGGAAATCCAGGATGGCGAGCGGGCGGCCGGCAACAAGAGCATTTATGGCTTTGTCTTCCAGGCCAATGCCTATGAGGGCCTGACCTGCAACGCGCTCGAATGGGTAAAATCCTCGGGCGGCGGGCAGATCGTCGAGGCGGACGGCACGATTTCGATCAACAATCCGGAAGCGGCAGCGGCCATCGACCGCGCCAAGGGCTGGGTCGATACCATCTCGCCCAAGGGCGTGCTCGCCTACACGGAGGAAGAAGCACGCGGTGTCTGGCAGACCGGCAATTCCGTTTTCATGCGCAACTGGCCCTATGCCTATGCGCTGGCCGGGGCCGATGGCAGCGCCATCAAGGGCAAGTTCGACGTGGCGCCCCTGCCGAGCGGCAAGGATGGCCAAAACTCCGCTGCAACGCTTGGCGGCTGGAACCTGGCGGTTTCAAAATATTCGAAGGCGCCCGAAGAGGCGATCAAGCTGGCGCTGTTCCTCGGCTCTCCCGCACAGCAGAAGGCGCGGGCGATTTCCCAGGCCAGCATGCCGACCATCAAGGCGCTCTACGACGACAAGGATATCGCCGCCGCGCAGCCGCTCATTCCAAACTGGAAGCCGGTGTTTGAAAATTCCGTTCCGCGCCCCTCGGCGCCGACCAAGGTGAAATACAATGAAGTGTCCAACATGTTCTGGAGCGCGGTCCACGATACATTATCGGGCAATGGCACCGCTGCCGAAAACCTTGAGCTTCTGGAAGCAAAGCTGACCGAACTCAAGGGAAACAGCTGGTAGACCCCTGCCAGCAAAAGGGCACGGTGCGGATGGCGTTCACAACCTCCCGAACCCCGTTCGCACCGTTTGCCTGACGCTTTCGCTTCATCCGGAACCACACGGGCAGGAATACGAGCATGACGCCTTCCACCGCACGTTCAGAGCTTTTGCGGCAGCGCGCCCGCTCGGCGCAGCTGTTTCTCATTCCGATGATTGTCGCCCTGGCCATCGTTGCCGGCTGGCCCTTGCTTCGGACAATCTATTTCTCGTTCACCGATGCCTCGCTGACCAATATGAGCGCGGCCAAATGGGTGGGATTCAAGAACTATCTGTCGTGGATCCAGCTGAAAAGCGGCCGCACGATCTTTTCAGGACTTCTGGTCGATCCGACCTGGTGGAACGCCGTGTGGAACACCGTGCGCTTCAGCATCATCTCCGTGGCGCTGGAAGCCTTTTTCGGCATGATCGTCGCGCTTGTTCTGAATGCCGAGTTCAAGGGCAGGGGCATTGTCCGCGCTGCCATCCTCATTCCATGGGCGATCCCGACCATCGTGTCGGCCCGCCTGTGGGGCTGGATGCTGAACGACCAGTTCGGCATTCTCAACGATCTGTTCATGCGCCTGGGGTTCATCAGCCATCCCATTGCCTGGACGGCAAGTGCCGATACGGCCATGACGGCGGTGCTGATCGTCGATGTCTGGAAGACCACGCCTTTCATGGCGCTGCTCATTCTGGCAGGCCTGCAGATGGTGCCGAAGGACATTTATGAAGCCGCGCATATCGACGGCGTGCATCCGATCCGCCAGTTTTTCCGCATTACCCTGCCGCTGATCAAGCCGGCGCTGATGGTCGCCATCATTTTCCGCCTGCTCGATGCCATGCGCATTTTCGACCTGATCTATGTTCTGACGCCCAACAGCTCGCAGACCAAGACCATGTCGGTACTGGCGCGGGAAAATCTCATCGAATTCGACAAGTTCGCCTATGGCTCGGCACAGTCGACGCTGCTGTTTCTGGTGATCGCCCTGATGACCGTGCTGGCGATCTGGCTTGGCCGCGTGCGCCTCGATGGAGGAGACCGCTGATGATCTGGAATCTCACCAAGAACACGGCGTTTTATGCGCTCGTCACCCTGATTGTCGTGCTGGCGGTCTTTCCGTTCTATTACGCCATCATCACGAGCTTCAAAACCGGCAGCAACCTGTTCACCGTCGAGTATTTTCCGTCGTCGTTCTCGCTGGAAAACTACGTATCGGTCATCAATGCCGGCAGTTTCACCCGCAATCTGCTGAATTCGCTTGTCGTGTCGACACTGGTGGTGCTGCTGGCCCTGCTGATCGCCGTCACCGCATCCTTTGCACTGGCCCGTGTGCGGTTTCGCGGCCGCTCGCTGCTGCTGCTGACCATCCTGTCCGTCTCGATGTTCCCGCAGATTGCGGTGCTGGCGGGCCTCTTCGAAGTCGTGCGTTTTCTCGGCCTCTACAACACGCTGTGGAGCCTCGTCTTTTCCTACACGATCTTCACATTGCCGTTCACCGTGTGGGTGCTGACCACCTTCATGCGCGATCTGCCTGTCGAAATCGAGGAGGCGGCCATCGTCGACGGGGCCACTCCCTGGGTCATCATCACAAAGGTGTTCCTGCCTCTGATGTGGCCGGCGATGGTAACGACCGGGTTGCTCGCCTTCATCGCGGCGTGGAACGAGTTCCTGTTTGCCCTCACATTCACGTCTTCGACTGAGGTGCGCACGGTGCCGGTCACCATCGCGCTTTTGTCCGGAGCCAGTGCGCATGAAATCCCGTGGGGCACGATCATGGCCGCATCCGTCATCGTGACGGTGCCGCTCGTTATTCTCGTCCTGATTTTCCAACGCAAGATCATTTCCGGCCTCACCGCCGGCGGCGTCAAGGGGTAACTCAAATGACAGCTATTCATCTCAACAATGTCCGCAAGTCCTTCGGTACGTTCGACGTCATCAAGGGGGTCGATCTGGAAATCAGTCCCAGCGAATTCATGGTGTTCGTCGGCCCTTCCGGCTGCGGAAAATCCACCTTGCTGCGGTTGATCGCCGGGCTTGAGGATATCACCGCCGGAACACTCGCCTTCGACGACAAGGTGGTCAACAGCCTGACCCCGTCACAACGCGGCATCGCCATGGTGTTCCAGTCCTATGCGCTCTATCCGCACATGACGGTGTTCGACAACATGGCGTTCGGCCTGAAACTCGCCAAGGGCGGCACAGACGAAATCAAGCGGCGGGTGAACGAGGCGGCGGACATGCTGCAGATCACCGCCTATCTCGACCGGTTGCCAAAACAGCTTTCCGGCGGCCAGCGCCAGCGCGTGGCCATCGGCCGGGCCATCGTGCGCGATCCGAAAGTCTTCCTGTTCGATGAACCGCTGTCCAATCTCGATGCGGCCCTGCGGGTGCAGACGCGGCTTGAGATCGCCAAACTGCATGCAAAAATGCACGAAACCACAATGATCTATGTCACCCATGATCAGGTGGAGGCGATGACGCTTGCAGACCGGATCTGCGTGCTGCGCGACGGCATCGTTGAGCAGGTCGGCACGCCGCTGGAGCTTTATGAGAAGCCGCAATCGGTCTTTGTCGCCGGTTTCATCGGGTCGCCGAAGATGAATTTCCTCACCGAGAAACACGCGGATACCTACCGCGCCCACACGCTCGGCGTGCGGCCGGAGCATCTCGAAATCAAGGACAAGGGCGGCGCATGGAACGGCAAGCTGATCCTGTCCGAAAACCTCGGTTCCGAGACCTATCTCTACATCGATATTGGCGCGAAGGACCCGCTTGTCGTCAGACAGGACGGGACTGCAAGCCAGCAGCCCGGCGAACTGCTCCACATTTCGCCGATCAACGACAATGTCCACCGCTTCGATCAATCGGGCAGGCCGGCAGCGTCAAACTGAACTGAGCATCCTCCCAACCGCATATGCAATGAATAGGAAGACAAAGATGACCATCCGCACGCTCGTCTGGGGCGAAAATGTTCATGAGAAGGTGAACAAGACCGTCGCCGAAATCTACCCCGAAGGCATGCACAACCAGATTGCCAAGCTTCTGAAGTCGGACGGCAATATCGCGGTGAAGACCACCACCCTGCAGGAACCCGAACACGGCCTGACCGACAAGGTGCTGGACGAAACCGACGTGCTGATCTGGTGGGGTCACCGCGCCCATGGCGATGTCGCCGACGACGTGGTTGAGCGCGTCGCCAAACGCGTCTGGGAAGGTATGGGCATCATCGTCCTGCACTCCGGCCATTTCTCCAAGATTTTCAAGCGCCTGATGGGCTCGCCCTGTGCGCTGCACTGGCGTGAAGCCGGTGAGCGCGAGCGGCTCTGGGTGGTCAATCCCGGCCATCCCATTGCCAAAGGCCTGCCACGCTATTTCGAGCTGGAAAACGAAGAGATGTATGGCGAGCCATTCTCCGTGCCGGAACCGCTCGAGACGATCTTCGTCTCGTGGTTCCAGGGCGGCGAGGTGTTCCGTTCCGGCCTGACCTACCGCAAGGGTGCGGGCAACGTGTTCTATTTCCGCCCCGGCCACGAAACCTATCCAACCTATCACGATGAGACGGTCGGGCTTGTCCTGCGCAACGCGGTGAACTGGGCCTACAATCCCAACCGCTATCCGGAGCTCAATACGGCGCCGAACACGCCGGTCGAACAGGCCATCGAGCCCATCACCGCCCGCGGCGGCAGCCTGCACGAAGCCGGCGAGGAAGGTTTCCGCTAAACGCCGATCCGATCGGGGACGGCCCGCGCGCGGCCGTTTCCAATATCCGCAGTATCAATGCCGGCACCGCGTTGCAGCGTGCGGCACATTCATATGAAGGACTGGACCAATGCGTCTTTTGATCTTGGGTACCGGCAGTATGGCCAATTCCCATGCCAAGAATTTCGCTGAAATCGAAGGGGTAACACTGGCGGGCGCGGTGGATGTCGATCCGGGCCGGGCGGAAGCATTCCGCGCGGAATATGGCATCGAGCGGGCATTCACCTCGCTGGAGGAGGCACTGGCCTGGGGCGATTTCGATGCGGTGGCCAACGTCACGCCCGACAGCATCCACCACGCCACCACCCTGCAGTGCATCGCGGCGGGCAAGCACGTGTTCTGCGAAAAGCCGCTTGCGGCCAATTATGAAGATGCCGCCGAAATGGCCGACAAGATCGAGGCGGCGGGTCTCGTCGGCATGGTGAACCTGACCTATCGCAATGTCGCGCAGCTGCAGGCGGCCCGCAAGCTGGTCACCAGCGGCCAGATCGGCAAGGTCAGGCACGTGGAAGCATCGTACCTGCAAAGTTGGCTTGTCTCGAAAATGTGGGGCGACTGGCAGACAGAAAGCCGCTGGCTCTGGCGTCTGTCAAAGAAGCACGGCTCCAACGGCACGCTTGGCGACGTCGGCGTGCATATTCTCGATTTCGTCGTCTATGGCACGGATACGGAAATCGACGAGGTGTTCTGCCGCCTCAAGGCATTCGACAAGGCGGAAGGCAATCGCATCGGCGAATATGAACTCGACGCCAATGACAGTTTCACCATGACGGTGAGCTTCACCAATGGCGCGCTGGGTGTCGTCCATTCAAGCCGCTGGGCCACGGGCCATGTCAATGAGCTGCGCCTGCGCGTCTACGGCGACAAGGGTGCATTCGAAGTCGTGCACCGTCATGACGGCTCCAAGCTGCTGGTCTGCCTCGGCGATGACGTGGAAACGGCGGTGTGGAAAGAGGTCGAGGTCGAGCCTGTCGCGACGAACTATCAGCGGTTTGTCGAGGCGGTCAAACAGGGCAAAACACTCGAACCATCTTTCCGGCACGCGTCTAGGTTGCAAAAAGCAATAGACCTTGCCAATATAACGGAAAGTGACCGTAGAGAGCACCGGTTAACTGCCTGATTTGAGTATAAGAATTGCCTTGGGTTGCTCTCAGGCGATACCGCTCTGGAGTTGTGGACTGACCCATGACTCCAGAGGCCCGGTTTTTAAATCAGCGTAACATCAGGATTGTACAGGGCGAACCGGCGACAAGGGCTGGCGCATGCGGTTCGCGGATGATCAGGCCATTGGCGTCGGCGAGGAATTTCAGCATGGATGAATCCTGCAGCGGAAACGGCGTCGCGGTCAGCGTGCCATCCGGTCCGGTGACGACGCGCGCCCGGACATAATCCTGCCTCTGGTCATTGGTGGGCATATCAGTGCCGAGAACCGCAGCGCGCAGATCGGGCGCGTGCGATAGTCCCATGAAGGTGCGGATAAGCGGCGTCAGGAATATATGCGCACAGATCAGGCTCGATACGGGATTGCCGGGCAGGCCGAGAATGCGCATGCCCTGGAGATGGCCGAACATCAGTGGTTTGCCGGGGCGCAGGGCGATTTTCCAGAAATCGAGTTCCATGCCGCGCGCGGCAAGGGCAGGCTGGACCAGATCATGGTCGCCAACCGAGGCGCCGCCCAGTGTCACCAGGATATCGGCCTGCGCTGCAACAGCGCGGTCCAGCGCATCGCTCAACGCTTCGAGCCGGTCTTCGGCAATGCCCAGATCGATGGCGATGCCGCCCGCATTGCGGACGATTTCAGCAAGACCATAACTGTTCGAAGCAATGATCTGGTCGGGCCGGTAGTTTTCGCCGGGGCTGACCAGTTCATCGCCGGTTGCCAATATCGCAACGCGCGGACGCCGCACGACGGACAGATGCGGATGATCGGCGGATGCGGCGAGGGCAAGGGCCGCCGGATCAAGCTGCCGGCCAGCGGCAAGCAGGACATCGCCGCTGTTGAAATCGAGGCCGGCCGCGCGGATGTTGCGGCCAAGGACGATCGTTTCGACAATCTCCACCTCATCGCCATGCGGCAAAGTGTTTTCCTGAATGACCACGCTGTCGGCACCCGCCGGCACCGGTGCGCCGGTGAAGATGCGCACGGCTTCGCCCGGATCGACCGAGCCTTGGAAGGCATGCCCGGCAGCGGACTGACCCACCAGCTTCAGGCGGACAGGCACGCTGGCGACATCGGCGGCGCGCACGGCATAGCCATCCATCGCCGAGGCGGCAAAGGGCGGTTGCTGGCGCCGGGCATGCAGGTCGGCAGCGAGAACGCGTCCGCCCGCGTCGCCGAGCGCAACGGTTTCCGGTTCCAGCAGATCCACATTGGCCAGGATGCGCCGCAGCGCTTCGTCAACCGGAAGGAGGTCTGCCATCGTTCAATTCCCGTCTGAAGTTTCCGCGGACCAATCGCCCGATTTTCCGCCCGATTTCTGCAACAGGCGAATATCCTGAATGATCATACCCTTGTCGGCGGCTTTTGCCATGTCGTAGATCGTCAGGCACGCAATGGAAACCGCGGTGAGCGCTTCCATTTCGACACCGGTTTTACCCGTCAGCTTGACGGTGGCACGCACACGCAAACCCGGCAGGGCCTTGTCGGCATCGATATCGACGCTGATCCTGCTCAGAAGCAGCGGATGGCAGAGCGGAATGAGGTCATGGGTTTTCTTGGCAGCCATGATCCCGGCGATGCGGGCCGTGCCGATGACATCGCCCTTCTTGGCATTGCCGGAAAGGATCAGCGCGAGCGTTTCCGCCAGCATCCGCACGGACCCTTCCGCCACGGCAACCCGTTCAGTCTCGGCCTTGCTGCCGACATCGACCATATGGGCCGCGCCGGTGCTGTCGAGATGGGTCAGCTTCGGCGCGGTTGTCATGCGGCGCTTGTCTGCTGGTCCGCTGTGCCATGCAGAAGCGCGTGGGTCGCCGCCGCCACATCGCTCTGGCGCATCAGGCTTTCGCCGACGAGGAAGCTGCCGATGCCGGATTTGGCGAGGCGCTGGCAGTCCGCATGGGTGAAAACGCCGCTTTCGCTGACGAGCAGCTTGTCCGCCGGGACCATTTTGGCCAGCCGTTCGGACACGGCGAGATCCACATGAAAGGTGCGCAGATCGCGGTTGTTGATGCCAAGAAGCGGCGAGGTGAGTTTTAGCGCCCGCTCCATCTCGGCTTCGTCATGCACTTCGACCAAGACATCCATATCAAGTGCCATCGCCGTTTCTTCGAGCGCTGCGGCCAGCGCATCGTCGACGCTCGCCATGATGATCAGAATGCAATCGGCGCCCCAGCTGCGGGCTTCAAAGACCTGATAGGTATCGAAGAGAAAATCCTTGCGCAGGGCAGGCAGGCTGACGGCGGCGCGGGCTGCAGTCAGAAATTCCGGCGCACCCTGAAACGACGGTGCATCGGTCAGCACGGAAAGGCAGGCTGCGCCCCCCTGTTCATAGGCCTTGGCCAGCGCGGGTGGATCGAAATCAGGGCGAATCAGGCCTTTGGATGGGCTCGCCTTCTTGATCTCGGCGATCAGGCCGAATGTATTGGCGGCGCGTTTCCGCTGCAAAGCGTTGAGGAAACCGCGCGGCGCGTCCTGATCCCCGATCCGGGCCTTGAGGTCATCGACGGTCAGGCGTGTCTTGGCGGCAGCAATCTCTTCACGCTTGTAAGCTTCGATCTTGCGAAGAATATCAACCATGGTCAGTCAACCTTGCTGTTGGATACGTGCACCAGCTTCTTTAGCACATTTCGCGCCGCACCGCTGTCGATGGAATGGGCCGCCATGCTGATGCCGGTTTTCAGGTCGGCGGTGGCGCCAGCGACAACCAGTCCGGCACCCGCATTGAACAGGGTGATATCGCGATAGGCACCATGCGCGCCGTCAAGGACGGAGAGCAGCGAGACCGCGTTTTCTTCCGCCGTGCCGCCCTTGAGATCCTGGGGATCGACAAGGCGCAGGCCAAAGGCTTCGGGTTCGATCTCGAAGGTGCGGATCGCACCGTTTTCAAGGGCAGCGACTTTGGTGACGCCCGCCGTGGTGATCTCGTCGAGACCATCGCCATGCACGACCCATACGGATTCCGAACCGAGGTTCTTCAATACCTGCGCGATGGGTTCAACCCATTCGGGCGCATAGACGCCGACGAGCTGGCGGGTAACGCCTGCAGGATTGGTCAATGGTCCCAGCAGATTGAAGATGGTGCGGGTGCCAAGTTCGACCCGGGCGGGGCCGACATGCTTCATCGCCGGATGGTGCGACGGCGCGAACATGAAGCCGATACCGGCTTCCTCGATGCAGGTGGAGATCAGATCCGGACCGATTTCGATGTTGATGCCGAGCGCCGCCAGCGTATCGGCGGCGCCAGAGCGCGAGGAGAGGGCACGGTTGCCGTGCTTGGCAACCGGCACGCCGGCGCCAGCCGCCACAAAGGCGGCGCAGGTTGAAACGTTGTAGGAACCCGACTGGTCCCCGCCGGTGCCGACGATATCGATGGCGCCGGGCACGGCCTTCACGGGAAGCATTTTCGAGCGCATGGCCGAGACCGCTCCGGCAATCTCGTCAACCTGCTCGCCGCGCACCCGCAGGGCCATGAGCAGGGCGCCGATCTGCGCCGGGGTTGCCTGTCCCGACATCATGATGTCGAAGGCTTCCACGGCTTCCTCGCGGGAAAGCGCTTTTCCCGCTGCCGCAATGCCGATGAAACGTTTCAGTTCAGCCATTCCTGGGTCTCACTGCAATCACTGGCGGGCAAGCGCCTGATTAATAACGGTCTTGTTGATGGTGACGGGATAGACGGTCTGCAACTGCATGACCAGCTGATCGAGCAGATCGTCGGACAGGCGGGACGTGAAGGTGTCCTTCTCCGCCTTGGTCAGCGAGTCCGGTCCCACATTCAACGGTTCGATCGATTCCGTCACCTTGAAGATCAGCTTCGACTGGTCCGCCGCCGATTCCGTAACACCGACCAGACCGTTGGGCCCGTCGAACACCGAGGCAACGCCGCCGACACCGAGGTCGGTATCCTTTGACTGGCGCGTGATGCCGCGTTTGGTTTCCTTGGTGAACTTGAATTCCGCCGCGATGTCGTCCAGCGATGTGCCGGATGCAACGCGCTTGCGCACTTCCTCGGCCTTTTCGTTGAGGCGCTTTTCAAGTTCGGCCGTCCGCCAGTTGTCCGTGACCCGCGCCTTCACTTCGTCGAGCGTACGGTCGCGTGCCGGTGTGATGCCGGTGACATCGTACCAGAGGAAACTGTTCGGACCGATATTGAGCGGCTCATTGTCAAAACCCTGATCGGCAAGGAAGGCGGCAGCCAGAAGATTTTCACCGAACGGAATACCAGGAATCTCCTTGTCGTCCGGTCCGCGACCCGACTGGTCGACGGCATCAATGGTGACCACCTTGAGGTTCTGTTTGGCGGCGGCATCGGCCATGGTCGCGCCGTCGGCCCGGGCATTCTCATAGGCGTCATGCACGGACATGACAGACGATGCGGCGAGGGAAAGCGCGATCGTCTCGCGAATATCCTTCTCCACCTCGGAAAGCGGCTTGATGACTTGCGGTGCGGCGGCAGTCACCCGCACGATGACCGGGCCAAACGCGCCGGTGATCACATCGCTGACATTTCCGGCCTGAAGCTTGAAGATCGCATCGGCAATGGTCTGGTCGGGCAGGGCGTTGCGCTGGAACGTACCAAGACGCACGTCATTCATTGTCTTGCCTTCGGCCTTCACTTCATCATCGAATGAGGTGCCTGCAGCCAGACGGTCGTGGGCAGCCTTGGCTGCATCGGCATTGGCAAAGGTCAGCTGTTCGATGGTGCGGGTTTCCGGCGAGGTATAGCGGGCAATGTTCTTGTCATATTCCGCCTTGATCTCCTCGGGCGAAACCGACGCCTGGTCGGCAATGTCCTTGGGTTCAAGCTTGACGTAGGTGATCTTGCGATACTGCGGCGCGGCGTAGGCTTCCTTGTTCGCGTCGAAATAGGTCTTCAGGTCCGCATCGCTGGGGGCGGGAATGTCGGTGATGAAGGATTTCGGCATCGAGACGTAATCGATGGTGCGGGATTCGCCTTTATAGGTCGCGACCGCCTTCAGCAGCGTATCGGGCACCGTGATGCCGTCGGCGACGGCTTCGACGATCTGCCGGCGGCGGGCGATCTTGCTGCGGCTGTCGAGATAGCCTTGCGGGGTCATGCCGGCATTGCGCAGCACCAGATCAAACTGGCCGGGATTGAAACGGCCGTCAGGTCCCTGAAACGCCGGATCTTCGGCGGCCAGCTGCGCCAGGCGATCCTTGGACAGGCCAAGCGACATCTTCCGCGCTTCCTCGTCGAGCACGACGCCGGCGACAAGCTGCGCCTGCACCTGGTTGCTGACGCCAATGGCATCGGCCTGTTCACGGGTGAAACGCTGGCCAAAACGCTGCTGCAGGGCGGCAAGCTGACGGTCATAGGCCAGACGATATTCGACCGGTGAGACTTTCGAGCTTCCGGCGCTGATCGCCGAACCATTGCCGACGGCGCTGAGAATGGTATTGGAAACGCCCCAGCCAACAAAACTGACGCCAAGAAGAGCAAGAAGCAGCTTGGCTACCCAGGTCTGGGCCACGTCGCGCAAGGAATCGAGCATAGAAAGTCACCGTAACAGTATGAGGCTCAAATTGAATTGCTTAGGGGAATAGCGTCATGAAGGGCTTGTGTCGATTGCTTTATCAAGTGAATTTGCTAGTCAGACAATCAAATGACCGAGAAATCATCAAATCTATCGTCTTGAGGAACGCCGAATGACCCCTGATGTCCGTCCACTCGTCGCTGGTAACTGGAAAATGAACGGGACGGGAGAGTCTCTGGATGAACTGCGCATTATCGTCAACCGGCCGAATTCGGCCATTGGCGAGAAGATTGACGCATTGATCTGTGTGCCGGCCACGCTGGTTTTCCGGGCAGCCCAGTCCGTCGAAGGCGAGGCGCTTGCCATTGGCGGCGAGGATTGCCATGCGAAAAGGTCCGGCGCGCATACGGGCGATATCTCCGCCGACATGTTGAAGGATGCCGGCGCATCGCATGTCATTGTCGGACATTCCGAGCGGCGCACGGATCACGGCGAGACCGATGCAATGGTCAATGCCAAGGCCGTCGCCGCATGGGATGCGGGATTGGTCGCGATCATCTGCATCGGCGAGACCGAAGCACAGCGCAAGGCCGGAGCGACGCTCGATATCATTGCAACGCAGCTCGCCGGTTCCATCCCCGATGGAGCCACCGCTGCCAATACGGTTATCGCCTACGAGCCCGTATGGGCGATCGGGACCGGATTGACGCCGACCGCCGGGGATGTCCGTGAGGTTCACGCGTCGATCCGTGCGGCGCTGACCGCGCGTTTTGGTGCGGAAGGCGCGCGGCAGCGCATTCTCTATGGCGGTTCGGTAAAGCCCTCCAATGCGGTCGAGCTTCTGGGCATCGCGAACGTCGATGGCGCACTTGTTGGCGGCGCGAGCTTGAAAGCCGTGGACTTCCTGGCCATCTGTGAGGCGTACCATTCGCTCTGACGAGCATCAAAAGCGCCGAATTGCCGAGAAAACTGTCCGCTGACGGGCTTGGTTTATTAAGAGATACGGTGTAAAGAGCCGCGTCCGACACCTAGAAAGCAGAAAATACCCCATGCAAACCGTCGTCATCGTCATTCATCTTCTGATTGTACTTGCCCTCGTTGGAGTTGTGCTCATGCAGCGCTCTGAAGGTGGCGGTCTTGGGATCGGTGGCGGCTCGGGTTTCATGAGCGCACGCGGCGCTGCCAACGTGCTTACGCGGGCAACGGCGATTCTTGCGACGGGCTTTTTCATCACGTCCCTGGCGCTCGGCATCATGTCGCGCTACGCCGAAAGCCCGACGGATATTCTCAACCGTATCCCGGCAACGACGGGTGGACAGCCCGCAACCGGCGGACAGCCGGCATCGGGCGGCATTCTCAATCAGCTTCCGGGTGCTGCGACCACGACGCCGCCGGCGTCTGACGCTTCGGCACCGGCCGCACCAGCGGCTCCGGCACCGGCCGAATCAACAGCGCCTGCGCCTGCTGCGCCGGCACAGCCTGCAAACCCTGTTCCCAATTCGCAGTAACCGCCGCTGAAACTGATTCTTTGCGGATGCGCAGCAAATGTGTTGCGCTTCCGCAACCCTTGGCGGTGAAGAATCAGTCTGGGCTGTTCTTCACGGTGATTTGCATTGAGTGGAAAACAGTCTTCAGATATCGCCATAGTCAGGTTTGGCCTTGGGGGCCTGGCAAGTGCCGCTGATGGCGCGTGCATATTATCCGGGAACTAACACTATGATTTCACGTCGCTCTCTGCTCATCGGAATTTCTGTTCTGGCCATGTCCGGATCGGCATTCGCTCAGTCCACCGTCAATACGGCCGCAACGCCTGCCGATGCGGCAAAGGTTGACACGACGCCAACCGCTTCCACGGCAAAACCAGCCAAGGTTTCGCAGGCCCGCAAGCCCGCCCGTGCAACGGCGGCGGCGGCCAAGCGCAACTATTCGCTTGATCCCAAATATCTGCCGCAGGACGTTTCCTTCACCGGTTACAAGACCGGCACCATCGTCATCGATCCGAAGCAGAAGTTCCTTTATCTGGTTGAGTCCTCCACGACCGCACGCCGCTATGGCATTGCCGTCGGCAAGGAAGGTCTTGAATTCAAGGGTACCGCCGAAATCCGCACCAAGCGCGAATGGCCCCGTTGGATCCCGACCAAGGAAATGATCGAGCGCGAACCAAATCATTACGCCAAGTATGAGAACGGCATGGACGGTGGTCCAGGCAATCCGCTCGGCGCGCGCGCTCTCTACCTTTCGCAGGGCAACAAGGATACCTATATCCGTATTCACGGTACCGTGCAGCCCTGGACCATCGGCAGCTCCGCTTCGAACGGTTGTTTCCGCATGGTCAATGACCACGTGATCGATCTTTACAACCGCGTTACTGTTGGCACGGAAGTGGTTGTACTGTAAGAACTATTCGTCGCTGAATTGAAACGGCCAGACCTAACGTCTGGCCGTTTTGCTTGTTTGAAAAAGATATTGGCACGGGAAAAACGGCTTTCATGCCGATTTTTTTGTGGCCAAATCACTCACAAAGGACTAACGAGATAAGCCCATGGCCCGATATGTTTTCATCACTGGTGGCGTGGTTTCTTCCCTCGGAAAAGGCATCGCCGCAGCTGCTTTGGCAGCCCTCCTTCAGGCTCGTGGATACCGTGTACGGATTCGCAAGCTTGATCCTTATCTCAACGTCGACCCCGGCACGATGTCGCCGTATCAGCACGGCGAGGTCTTTGTGACCGACGATGGCGCTGAAACTGACCTCGATCTTGGTCATTACGAGCGCTTTACGGGGCGTCCTGCCAACAAGCAGGACAATATCACCACCGGACGCATCTACCGCAACATCATCGAGAAGGAACGCAGGGGTGACTACCTCGGCGCGACCGTTCAGGTGATTCCGCACGTCACCGATGAGATCAAGAATTTCATCGTCGACGGCAATGAGGATTACGATTTCGTGCTGTGCGAAATCGGCGGTACGGTCGGCGATATCGAAGCGATGCCGTTTCTCGAGGCGATCCGCCAGCTCGGCAACGACCTGCCGCGCGGCAGCGCTGTCTATATCCACCTGACCCTGATGCCCTATATCCCCGCAGCGGGTGAACTGAAGACCAAGCCGACCCAGCACTCCGTCAAGGAACTGCGCTCGATCGGTATCGCACCGGATATTCTGCTGATTCGTGCGGATCGCGAGATTCCGGAATCGGAACGCCGCAAGCTGTCGCTGTTCTGCAATGTCCGCTCGTCCGCGGTCATCCAGGCGCTCGACGTCGATACGATCTATGACGTTCCGATGGCCTATCACAGGGAAGGCCTTGATTCGGAAGTTCTGGCGGCATTCGGGATCGATCCTGCACCAAAGCCCCGCATGGAGCGTTGGGACGAGGTCAGCAAGCGTATCCACAATCCGGAAGGCGAGGTCACGATTGCCGTCGTCGGCAAGTACACCGGCCTCAAGGATGCCTACAAATCGCTGATCGAAGCCCTGCACCATGGCGGCATGGCCAACAAGGTGAAGGTCAATCTCGACTGGATCGAATCGGAAATCTTCGAACAGGAAGATCCGACGCCCTATCTGCAGAAGGTACACGGCATTCTGGTGCCGGGCGGCTTCGGCGAGCGCGGCTCGGAAGGCAAGATTCTGGCGGCAAAATTTGCCCGCGAGAAGAAGGTCCCGTATTTCGGTATCTGCTTCGGCATGCAGATGGCGGTCATCGAGGCCGCTCGTTCGCTGGCCGGCGTCGAGAAGGCATCGTCCAGCGAATTCGGCCCGACGAATGAACCGGTCGTCGGTCTCATGACCGAGTGGCTCAAGGGCAACATGCTGGAGAAGCGCACGCAGGCTGGCGATCTCGGCGGCACCATGCGTCTGGGCGCCTACGAAGCCATGCTCAAATCCGGCACGCGGATTGCCGACATCTACGGCTCGACCGATATATTCGAGCGGCATCGCCACCGTTACGAGGTGAACATCGATTACAAGGACCGTCTGGAAGATTGCGGTCTGGTGTTTTCGGGGATGTCGCCGGATGGTGTTCTGCCGGAAACCATCGAATATGCCGATCATCCATGGTTCATCGGCGTCCAGTACCATCCGGAACTGAAGTCGCGGCCATTCGAACCGCATCCGCTGTTCGCCTCGTTCATCCGGGCGGCCATGGACCAGAGCCGGCTCGTTTGAAACAATATGGGGTGTGGCTTGAATTGCAGTCCGCATTGAGGCACACCCTTTTCCCATGACCATAGCAACTCCGCGCACGCCCCGACCTGTTGATCATCTGGTTCTGCCGACGGTGGACCTCGATACGGCGCGCCAGCGTCTGGAAGCGCTCGGCTTTACCGTTGCGCCTGTCGGCATTCATCCTTTTGGTACTGAAAACGCCTGTGTGTTCTTCAGTGACGACACGTTTCTGGAACCATTGGCCATTGCCCAGCGCGAGACCTGTGAAACCGAGGCGCGCAACGGCAATGTCTTCGTCGCCCGCGATCAGGCCTACCGTTTCCGCCAGGGCCAGGACGGTTTTTCCGCCCTGGTCATGGGAACGCAGGATGCCGGCGCCGATCACGATGCCTTTGTAAAATCCGGTATATCGGCCGGTCGGATGCTGGAATTTTCGCGTGGCTTCAAAACACCGGATGGTGCGGAAGGCGTGGCGGGGTTCCGTCTTGCCTTTGCCGCGGACCTGCGGGCTCCCGATGCCTTCTTCTTTACCTGCCAGCGTGTCAATCCGCCGAAAGTGGATCGCACGGCCCTGCAGACTCACAGGAATGGTGCGGTCGGCTTGCGTGAGATCGTACTGTCGGAAGTCAATCCGACGGATTTCCAGTATCCGTTGCAGGAACTGGTCAACCAGCGCGACGTCAATGCCCATTCCTTCGGCATGGATATCCGTGCTGCCAATGCCAACATCACCGTGCTGACGCCTGCCGGCCTTCGATCCTTTCTCGGTCTGGATGCGCCGGAAAACGAGCGGGGTTTGCGCTTGCAGGCCTTTGTTGTCGGTGTTCGCGATCTGGCTGCGGTTGAAACACTGCTCGCCAACAACAATATCTCCACCGAAAAGCGCGGCTCCCGCCTGATTGTGCATAGGGCACCGGGACAGGGCGCTGCCATTGTATTTGAGGCTGCCTGATGTCCCTGAATTCCACTGTCTCCGCCGGCCCGGTTGCCTTTTCCAATACCGCGCAGTTTTCGCTGATTGCCGGGCCTTGCCAGATGGAAAGCCGCCAGCATGCCTTCGACATGGCGGGCGCGCTGAAGGAGCTGACGGGCAAGCTCGGCATCGGACTGGTCTACAAGTCGAGCTTCGACAAGGCCAACCGGACGTCGCTGACCGGCAAGCGCGGCTTCGGCCTTGAAAATTCGCTGCCGGTTTTCGCCGATATCCGCAAGGAGTTCGGACTGCCGACGCTGACCGACGTTCACACGGAAGAGCAGTGCGCGGTTCTGGGCGAAGTCGTCGATGTGCTGCAGATCCCGGCGTTTCTCTGCCGCCAGACGGATCTGCTGATCGCTGCTGCCAGGACCGGCAAGGTGGTCAACATCAAGAAGGGCCAGTTCCTTGCACCCTGGGATATGAAGAACGTCATTGCCAAGGTCACCGAAAGCGGCAACCCGAATGTGATGGTGACCGAGCGCGGCGCATCCTTCGGCTACAACACGCTGGTATCGGACATGCGTTCGCTGCCGATCATGGCGGGCTTCGGCGCGCCGGTGATTTTCGATGCGACTCATTCGGTGCAGCAGCCGGGCGGGCAGGGCGGTTCCACCGGCGGGCGGCGCGGGGTTTTCGAGACGCCGGCGCGGGGCGCCGGTGGC
>NZ_CABSQF010000046.1:0-34757 GCF_902479695.1 uncultured Phyllobacterium sp.
GCATTAATTTGCCCTGATCCGATCAGTGTCGGCATTTGCGATGCTCCCGACGGACCGGTGTCCGTGTGCGGGCTGTGCCGCAATACCTGCCAATCCGTCTACAATCATCCAAATGCCATTAACCGTAAATCACCTTGCGGATCAGTAACATTGAAACAAAGCATTTTCATTCTGCAGATTAGAGTGTAGAAACGCATTCTTATTTCTGAGGTTTCGCATCTATCAATACAAATCTCAACTTGAATACAACTGATCCTCCCCTGAGTGTTGTTACGAGTAGGTATGCGTCGATGAAATTCATTAGCCGGAATATTCTCGGACTAGCTCTGCTCTTGTCTTCCAGCCTCTTTCTTCATGCAAATGCCGTGGCTGAACCAAGCATTTGCATTCGGCTTCGCCAGCAGCTCAAACTGCCAATCCGGGACGAACCGCAGGCCAATAGAGCTGTCCAAGAGCAGGCGATGAAGCTGCAGCAAGCACGCGCACGCGCCAATCAGGCGGGTTGCGCCAACACGCTCTTTTCCAGGGGAGACCCGAAGCAATGCGCGCGTTTTCAACAGAATATTGAAAGCATTGCGACAGAGCTTGAGAGGCGCAAGCGTGCGGAAACCCGTTCCAAAGGCTCCCCTTCCTCCAAAGCGCGCATTCTTGCGGCACTGAAAGCAAATGGGTGCGCTGAAGAGCGGCGGCAGGGGCTGCTTGAGGCGCTTTTCGGCAATTCAGCGTCCGGGCCGGAAGTAACGAAAGTCGCAACGCTTCCCAGGCAGGCGATCGAACGGAAACGGCCGCGGCAACCAACGCAACCCCCTGATGCATCCAGTACGAAACTCTATCGAACACTATGTGTGCGAACGTGCGATGGGTATTATTTTCCGATCTCTTTCGCCGTCCAGACCAAATATTTCGATCGCGACCAGAATACCTGCAGTGAAATGTGTCCCGCGTCACCGGTAAAATTGTATTCCCATGCCATACCGGAGCAGTCTTCCGAGGATATGACCTCCGTCGAAACCAAGATTCCCTATAAGGACCTGCCCACCGCGTTCAACTATCGTCTTACCGGCGCTCCGCCAGTGGCCAATTGCACGTGCCACAATGCGCAGCAATCATTAAAAACATCGGTCAGTGCGGCGCCCCCCGCAGGTCAAGGAGCTTCAACAGCCCTTGGTCCTGCACTGCCAATCGCACAACACCCTTCCGAGGGGGAGACAGCAGCGGACACGGACGCCGCATCCAAAGGCAGCGGAAACCCCTTTGGCACCGTCTTGGCAGAACCCACCCAGGAGAATGATCGGCGAAATGTACGCGTCGTCGGTTCGGCTTATCTTCCCGATGAAGAACGGAAAATTGATTTCAAGGCGCCACGGCCAGCCGAGCCGCTTTTTACGCAAGACCCCGATCGAGCAAACAGGTTCACATTCGGCATGGCCATCGAAACAGTTGCGACCGATATACTGAAGCGGCTTGGAGATTAAGAATCAGCACTCGAAGCTCGTGCCAATTGACCTTCGATTCAAACCAGCGACGCCACATATTGCGCAATGGGCAGGCAGGACGTCAGCCCCGGGCTTTCAATACCAAACAGATTGACCAGTCCTTTTACACCGTGCGACGACGGGCCCTCGATAAGGAAATCTGTCACCGTTTCGCCCGCAACACTCAGTTTTGGCCTGATGCCGCAATAGGCAGGCTGGAGAACCCCATCGGGCAACGCGGGCCAATATGTCCGTATTGCCTGGTAGAAACGCTCGGCCCGCGCCGGATCGACCGAATAGTCAATGGTATCCACCCACTCGACATCCGGACCAAACCGCATGCTGCCTCCCAGATCGAGCGTCAGGTGGATACCCAGGCCTCCAGGCTCGGGCACGGGATAAATCAGATGCTGAAACGGCGCGGCACCCGGCACCGAGAAATAATTTCCCTTTGCATATCGGCGCTCCGGCACATGATGCTTCGGCAATGCCGCAATTTTCGTCGCCAGTTCAGGCGCGTTGAGCCCGCAGGCATTGATGAACACGTCCGTGCGAAATTCATACGGCCGGTCAGTTTCCGTCTCGATGGTATGAACGACAAATCCATCGCTGTCAGCGTCCACGGACACCACCTTGGTGTGGAATGCGATCATTGCATCGTGCGCCTGCGCATCGCCAAGCAGCGCCAGCATCAGATCATGGCAATCAACGATTCCGGTAGACGGGGACATAATCGCGGCCGTGCAGTTCAATTCCGGCTCGACGCGACGGGCTTGCGCTCCGGAAAGGAATTGCAGATCACCCACACCGCACCTGCGGGCGCGCCCGGCAATTTCGGTCAAGGTCTCAACCTGCTGGTTATCAGTCGCAACGATCAGTTTGCCGCAGCGCTTATGCGCCACGCCGTATGCATTCGCAAACCGGTAAAGCGCGGCGTTACCTTCCACACAGAACTGCGCCTTCAAACTGGCTTCGGCGTAATAGAGGCCGGCGTGAATGACACCGGAATTGCGGGAACTTATTCCACTCCCCACCGCACCGCTCTCTTCGGCGATGAGCGTTTCAATGCCTCGTCTTGCAAATTCCCGCGCTATGGCAATCCCGATAACGCCACCACCCGCAACAACGCAGCCTATGCGATCCACTCTTCACCCCATTGTAGATTCATGATGTCAGTTTTTTCTCCAGACTCTGCAGCGTCTCTATAATCTTGCTGCCGACCCGCTCATAGCTGGGATAGTGCAAAAGGTGTTCCTTATCCCAGTCAGCCGGCGAGAGATCATTGGCACCATCCTGCGGCGCAAAATTCTTCAGCTCATTGAGAAACTCCTGAACCGAGCGCGCCGTTGGCGGGGTTCCTGTCGCCGCATACAGAAAAAGGGCACGGAGCCAGAACTGGATCGCCATCATTTCTGTCCGTATCTGCTCGTCCTCGATCATGGAAATCCTGGCTCACACGCAACGCCCTCAGAACCATTTCTTTACCACTTTTGTGAGCCGGATTGGTAATTGGTCTGACGGATATCAGGTACATCCTTAAGCGTTCGGCCGAACTGTGAAGACAATAAAAACGATGATCTGCCGATATCTTTCAATGGACACGGCAGGGCCAATTGTCACCATTCGATTCCTGCCCGCGTCGTATTGAGGACGCAGGTACGTCGAACGGCTTAGCCGCCTTTCAACTGAATAGACAGCTTAAACCGGCTTCTGCAAAGCGCTAGAGTTAATGTTGCCTGCGTGCCGCCATGACGTAAAAATCCGGCTGGCAAACAAGCGCTCGAAAAACGGTCGACAATCATAAGAGAGGTCAGAGGGTGAGCGCTGTACGCCGGGCATTTTTCATGGCGATACTGGAACAGTATTCGCAAGTGATCGTCAGCGTGGCGATGATCACGGTCCTGTCGCGCATGTTGAGCAGCAGCGAGATCGGGATAGCCGTCATCGGCTTGGGAATTGGCACGATTGCGCTCACCGTCAGGGAGTTCGTCACGTCAGAATACCTCATTCAGCGCGACACACTCACACGCGAGGACATAAGAACCAGCTTCACGCTGACCTTCGGCTTCTCCGCCGTGATAGGCTGCGCCCTGTTTTTCTCGGCCCCCTTCCTTTCCCGATTTTACGCTGCGCCTGAACTGCTCGCATTCATCAAAATACTGGCCTTTGCGGGCGTTATCGACGCTGCTGTCTGTCCGATCATCGCCCTGTTGCGCCGGGATCTGACTTTTGGTGCGGTAACCCGCATCAACGCGATCGGAAGCATAACCAATGCTGTTGCGACAATCGCATTTGTTGCCTTGCATTTTGGCTTCATGAGCTTTGCCTGGGGAACACTCGCCTCGGCTATCGTACGGATGCTTCTCGCTTTTCACACCAGGCCAATCTTCTGGATGTTGAACCCCTGCCTGAAGAGCTGGCGGGCGGCTTTTGCCTTCGGTTCCTATAAAGGCGCATCGACGCTCCTTGATCGGTCCTATGAGGCACTTCCCCAGCTTGTCCTGGGCCGGATCATGCCGCTCACGGCGGTCGGTCTCTACAATCGTGCAAATCTCGTTTGCGGCTTACCCGACAAGATCCTGCTGTCGGCGATATTTTCCGTCGCCTTTCCCGCATTTGCATCGGAAGTCAGAGCGGAACGCGACGTCAAAGCCGCTTATCTGCGCATCATAAGCTACATCACGGCCCTGTACTGGCCAGCAACCCTGGCAATGGCCATTCTGGCCTATCCGATTGTTCGCATCGCACTGGGTCCCCAATGGTCCGAGACTGCACCTCTTGTCCAGATTTTTGCGCTGGCCGCGCTCTTCTGGTTTCCCAATATCCTGACCTTTCCCGTTCTCGTCGCAATGGGCGCAAATAGACAGGCATTTGAAGCCAATTTCATTGGCCGGGGACTGTCGATGCTCGTGATCTGCACAGCCAGCTTTTTCGGGCTCTACGCCCTGGCACTAAGCCAGTTCATAGTCCTGCCCTTTCAGATGTACCTTTCGCTGGTCTATGTCCGCCGGCAGGTTCCCTTTGCGTGGGACGAACTGTTTCACGTTTTATACCGAAGCGGCCTCGTGACGATATGGGCCATTGCAGGTCCGCTGCTCGTTCTTGCGGCGAACCGCTTTCAGTTTGACCTGTCGATTGCCCAAGCCTGCATTGCCGGTCTGTTATCGGCGATAGGATGGTTGGCAGCCTTGGCTTACTTCAGGCATCCTTTTCTCGACGAAGTGGAAAACATTGCAAGAATCGCAATGCCGACACTGCTGGCAAGGATAAACGCCGCGGCCGTCAAATGAGCGGCCCCGTGCTTCGACTCAAGGATTGGATTTTCGACGATGAAATCCATTGACGTGGTCATACCGAACTACAATTACGCGCACTATCTGAAAAACTGCGTCGACAGCGTGCGCAACCAGCCCGCCGAAAGACTGCGCATTCTGATCATAGACAATGCCTCTACCGACGACAGCGCGGCTGTTGCCAGGATGCTGGCCAGTGCCGATCCCAGAATAGAACTGATGCTGCGCCCCAAAAACCTCGGTGCACATACGTCATTCAATGACGGTATCGATTGGGCACAATCGGATTATTTTCTGATCCTTTGTTCCGACGATTACCTGGCACCGGGAGCTCTTGCCCGGGCAATGGCCTTCATGGAGGACAATCGGGATGTTCACCTGGTGCATGGCAAGACCCATTTTCGCGCAAACAACACGGAAGGCGATGGACTGCCGGACAATCCATTGCCTTCGGACTGGTCAAAGCAGGACGGCATGTCCTTTCTGAAATCCCTCTGTCAAAGCGGAAGGAATTTTGTGAGCGGCCCCACCGCGATCGTACGTACGGCAATTCAGAAGAAAGTCGGGTATTACAAGCCCGCCCTGATCCACACGGATGATCTTGAGATGTGGCTGCGTTTTGCCCTTCACGGTGCAGTGGGCCGAACGGAAAATATCCAGGCGGTCGCAAGGGTTCATGATTTCAATCAATCCGCGACCGTTCGCACCCTGGAGCAGTGGAGTATTGAATTCGAAGCGGCGTTCCAGTCGTTCTTCGAGAATGACGGGGCAATCCTGACGGATGCTGACGTCCTTTTACGGCAAGCGCGGAATGCACTGAGTGAAAGGGCCTACTGGTCGGCGGTCGCCCAATTGTGCCGGGGTGAACCCGAGGCTATGGCGTTGATGCGTCATGCCATCAAGCTCCGGCCGTCCGCAGCCTGGCTGCCGCCTCTCCGCTACCTCTTGCGCAGATCAGATGCCTCGGCATTGATTGGCCGCAGCGTCAAGGCTCTTGGGCGGCGACTTGGTACATCCACGACACCAGACGGCCGGCTATGATGACATGACGGGCTGCGCGGTGAACAGCGGGCCGATAACCCTCTCTTCCAGCAGTTTTTCCTGAATGGAAAGCTGCCGTTGAACGCGCGCATTCACTCTGGCCAGTTCCAGATGCACCTCATTGAGGTTCGCAAGCATGCGCCGCGTCTGATCTTTCAGGATATCAACATCGAAGGTTTCAATATGCTGGCATGCGTGCTGATCATATTGCGCCAGCAATTCATCATTCTTTTGGGCATATCCGAGCGAGATCGTGGGACGCGCGAGCTTCAAGGCGCAGACAACATTGTGATAACGCGTCACAACCACAATATCGGTCTTGCCTATCTCCCGCATCAGATCATGGAGAGTGGCACCATGCTCCACGGTTACGCGTTCTTCGGGCTTGTCTTGGGCAGGAACCGAGACTCTTTCGACAATGTCACCCACCGCCCGCCAGTCGCGCTCATCGCCGGTCAACAAGCGGACATTGTGCCCCTCATCGAGCAGCCATTGAATGAAGGAGGCCAACTTACCGATGTAAGACCGGTAGATTGCTTCGCCAAACACCGCATCCTTTGACCATCCGCGATAGTCCATAACGCCTACGCCGACGGTTACGGGACTGTCGTGTTTGGGAGGCGAGGAAGATGGGACCGGAAGCCGAAACGCAATATCGGGGAATAGGCCATCATGCTCGACGGAAAGGCCTATCCTTTTCATATAGGCCAAGGAGTAAGCGTCGCGATAGGATCGGTACTGCGCCATTCTGGCCGCCGAGCGCAGAAACCAGCGGCTGAGGGGATGCTCGATCGGACCCGCACCAATGCTGACGAATGCGATGTCCGCCCCACGCAACCGGGCTGCCAGGCACCAGCGGAAGAGCACGAACGGCCAGCCAAAGGGCGTCTCCTGAAAATCATCCAATATTCCAGTGCCTGGGATGATCAACAGATCCACCCCGCTCAGGCTTGCAAACAGCATATAGATACTGGCGATGCGGCGCGGGATGTCGGCAAGAAACGCGTTCATTCGAATGAACCACTGGTCTTGCAGAACCAGACCGCTGATCCCGATCGATTTGATCTTGTATTCCTTCTCGACCAGTTCCGGATTGGAACAGATGCACATGAGTTCGGCTTCGGACGGCAACGCACGCAGGAAATTCACCATAGCTTCAAGTGAGCCGTCGTTCCCGGTATTACCGCTGCCAAACTGCCCCAGTAAGCATATTTTCATCCACGCATCCTCAGCGTCGCGCGCGATCAATGGGATATTTTGTCCACGGAAGTTTGCTGCTACCGCCGGACAAAAAACACATGGTCTTTGGAACACCGCACCCAGCCTAATGAGCAAGGGGCTTCCCCCAAAGGGTTATAGGCCTCACCCGCCGCGACGCATTCAATTCCCGCGTTTCCCGGTTCATGCTGTTTTCCGGATGAAGCCGAAAAACCCAAGGACAGGACTTCATGAAGTTCGCTTATTTCGTCCGCCCCCATATTGGTGGCACATATACAGTGTTCAGACAGTTGCGCGCCGCGCTGGCTGAAAAGGGAATTGACGTCCATTGGCTGGGGATGGCCACCTACGGCACTCCTTACGATGCTCAATGGCGTCCTGAATTCTCTTACGGTTCCCTGGTGGAAACGCCCAACGGAGCAAGCGAACGGGATCAGGCCGAGGCCCTTGTGGAAGCCCTGGAAGAGGGCGAATTTGACGGAATATTCATCAACGTCCTCAGCGATCGAATTCAAACGAATATTGCGCGTTATCTGCCCGACAAATTCCTGCGCATCATGATCGTACACAACATCACTGCCGGGACTTACAGCGCGGCAAACGCCATCAAGAACCACGTGCATGCGACCGTCGGCGTTTCCGATCGCATTCGCAGTGACCTGGTCAGGAAACTGGGCTTCCCCGCGGACCGAACCTTCGCGATTCCTCATGCCGCGAGCGCGCCAACCATGCGGCAGTTCCGAAGGGAACCCAACCCCGCCGACACATTGCGGGTTATTTTCCTTGGCCGCATTGAGGACGCATCGAAAGGGGTGTTCTGGTTGCCGGAAATTTTCGCCCATTTGCCGCAGTCCATTCATCTGACTGTTGCCGGCGATGGGCCGGATCTCGAAAGCTTGAAGTCAAAGATGGCAACCCGCCAACGGCAGACCACCTTTCTCGGCGCGGTTCATCCCGAAGCTGTTTTCGATCTTCTGCTTCGGCATGACATACTCGTCATGCCCTCGCGTTTCGAAGGATTTGGGCTGACCATCACCGAAGCAATGTCAGCCGGCTGCATACCGGTTGTTTCGCGTATCCGGGGAGTGACCGACACCATCGTCGATGATGGCACCAACGGCTTCCTCTTCACCATCGGAAATGTCAGGGAAGCGGCGCAGATCATCGGCCAGATCCATTCCAGCCGGGAAACCGCGCAATGGATGTCTGACGCGGCACGACACAAGGCCAATAGCACATTCACCATCGGGAATATGGCTGAACGGTATGGCGACGTTATCCGGCACGTCACGACGCACAGACCTGCCATCGCACCACCGCTCAAAATGCGGGATTGGTCCATGCCGAAAGGCTTGCGTTCGGGTTTGCGAACATTTGTGCCGCGCCCGGTGAAGAATTGGCTGCGCATGATGCGGGAGCGCATTTGAAGAGATATCGGCAGATCAGGTAAAAGGGGTTTGGCACATGACTGCATCGATCCGCAATTTTGAAAATTCAGATCACCTGCGCGAACTCGCGCATGATCTGATTCCGGGTGGCGCACATACCTATGCAAAAGGCGATGATCAATATCCCCTGCTGTCGCCTGGCTTCATCGCCAGGGGCTACGGCAGTCATGTCTGGGACATCGATGGCAATGAGTATATTGAGTACGGCATGGGCAACCGTGCCGTCGGATTGGGCCACGCTTATCCTCCCGTCCTAGAGGCGGTCATGCGCCAGCTCCAGCTCGGCTGCAACTTCACCCGCCCTGCCGAAATCGAGGTCGAATGTGCAGCGACCTTCCTTGAGACGGTTCAGTCAGCTGAAATGGTCAAATTCTGCAAGGACGGCTCCGATGCCACATCTGCGGCCGTTCGACTGGCCCGGGCCGTCACAGGGCGGGATATGATTGGTATTTGTGCGGATCATCCATTCTTCTCGACAGACGATTGGTTCATTGGTTCAACGGAAATGAATGCCGGCATTCCAACCGCCATTCAGGCACTGACCGTTGGATTCAAGTATAATGATCTTGAGAGTGCGCGCGCGCTCTTTGAACGATATCCCCACAGGATCGCCGCGCTCATACTCGAGCCTTCGCGCAGTGATGGCCCGGCCCAGCCGTTTCTGAACGATCTGATGGAGCTATGTCATGAAAATGGGGCTCTGCTCATTCTCGATGAAATGATTACGGGTTTCCGCTGGCATGCCGGAGGGGCACAGAAGCTCTTTGGTATAGAACCCGACCTGTCGTGCTTTGGCAAAGCGCTCGGCAATGGCTTCTCTGTCTCGGCGCTCGCCGGCAAACGTGAGTTCATGAATCTCGGCGGCATTACGCAAGTATTCAAACCAAGGGTTTTCCTGCTGTCGACCACACATGGTGCGGAAACCCACGCTCTCGCCGCGGCGATTGCCACCATGCGGATTTATCAGAATGAACCGGTGATAGAGCATCTTTACGCACAAGGACAGCGGCTGAGGAGTGGTGTTCAACAGTCGATTGCCCGGCATGACCTCACCGGTTACGTCAGCGTCACCGGCGCCAATTGCTGTCTTGCCTATGCCACGCTGGATACGGAGCGCTTGCCTTCGCAAGCCTTCAGAACGCTGTTTCTACAGGAAACGATACGCCGCGGTATTCTGATGCCATCGCTTGTCGTGAGTTATGCGCATACGGATGAAGACGTTGACCGCACGATAGACGCGATTGATGGAGCGCTCGGCGTGTACAAGAAGGCGCTGCAGCACGGGGTGGACAAGTATCTGGTTGGCCGCGCTTCGCAGCCGGTTTTCCGTCGTTTCAACAGTCCCGACACGCCCGCTCCCGTTTTAAAACGCGCCAGCAATGCTTGACGCAATTCCGAGGCGGGTTCTGCTATGGGCATTTTTGTTGCTTCTTGCACTGTGCACATCGATTAATGCAAAAGAAGCTGCGTTTCCCCTGCGCATCTCAGCCAATCAACGCCATTTGGAAGATACTGCGGGGCGGCCATTCCTGATGACAGCGGACACGGCGTGGTCCCTCATAGGGGATCTGTCCCGCGAAGAAGCCGATCACTACCTGGAGGATCGCAAGAAGCGCGGTTTCAACACTATCTTGGTTTCGCTCATCGAGCACCGCTTCAGCCGCAACGCACCGGGCAATTTCTACAAGCAAAAGCCATTTGCGGCAGGCGGCTTTGTCACCCCCAACGATGCCTATTTTGACGATGCGGAGTGGATTCTGCGCCGGGCGCAGGATCGGGGATTTCTTGTACTGCTCGTCCCGGCCTATCTCGGCGTGAATGGCGGAGATCAGGGGTGGTATAGTGAGATGCGCAATGCCGGTACCGAAGCAATGAAGGCCTATGGAACCTACATCGGCAAAAGGTTTGGAAAATTCAACAATATAATCTGGATACAGGGCGGCGACTACGATCCGCCGGATATGAGCCTGGTCGAGGCGTTGGCCGGATCGATTGCACGCGCTGCCCCGGATGCACTACAAAGTGTGCATGGCGGGAGGGACGCAAGAACGGACCTTGTCTGGAAAGCAGCCTGGAAAAGGCTCGATACACTCTACACCTATGGCAATGTTGCCCAGGCTGCACTCGTTCAATATCTCGTCTCACCGGCAAGACCCTTTTTTCTCATCGAGGGAATGTATGAGGGGGAGAACGGTGCAACGGAGGAAACGGTTCGGGTAGCAGCTTATTCCGCCCTTCTGTCCGGTGCCGGCGGCCAGGTATTCGGCAACAATCCCGTATGGCATTTTTCGGGTCCCGGCGTGCATGAGGAAACCATGCCCTGGCAAAAAGCGCTCGCAAGCCGCGGTGCCCAAAGCATGACCTATCTCAAACAATTCTTCGAAACCATTCCCTGGTGGGATCTTGAACCCGATCAGGGCAAATTGCTGACGACACAAGGCCAGCCGGCAGCGGGAATCACGGTGGCCGCGCGTTCGCCCGGCGAAAGACTTGTCGTGGTCTATCTCTCGGGTATGAACAACGTCGTTCTCAATGCACAGGCAGACTGGCAGTCCACCAGAGATATCCGCTGGTTCGATCCATCCTCCGGACAATACATGGCTGCCAAAGAGCCAATAAAGAGCGTCGCCGGCACATTGGAATACCGTGTTCCTGCAACCCGGAATGCGTCGGGTTACCGGGACTGGCTTCTCGTTGTGAAACAGCGCGATTAACACAGATCAGGCAAAAGAAGTAGGCGCTTCGCCGAAGGTTCAGCCAATTGCATTTGCGATCCTCCAAACTCCTCTCTCGTCCCGGCCCGCCCACTGGAAGTACCGTGGCATCAAAGACGGCTTCTTTGAAAGGGTTGGAACAATGAAGGTACTTGTGACAGGACATCGCGGCTATATCGGTTCAGTCATGGTTCCTTTCCTGCAAAAGGCAGGCCATGAGATTCACGGCTTCGACAGCGAACTCTACCGGAATTGCCATTATGCGCCCGGTGGAGCCCTGCCTGACATACCGGGATTATGCAAAGACATACGCGATGTCACCGCGGACGAACTGGTAGGCTATGATGCTATTGTTCATCTCGCAGCACTCTCCAACGACCCGCTGGGGAACCTCAACCCGGAGGTCACCTACGACATCAATCATCGCGCAAGCGTTCACTTTGCGACGACCGCGAAGGAGGCTGGCGTTCCGCGTTTCCTTTACGCCTCTTCGTGCAGCAATTACGGTCAATCCGGCAGCGACATAATCGATGAAACCGGCGCATTGAACCCGGTCACGGCCTATGGATGTTCGAAAGTATTGGCCGAACGCGACATCGCGGAACTTGCCGACGAGACGTTCAGCCCAACCTATCTGCGACCGGCAACGGCCTATGGTCTTTCGCCCATGCTGCGTTTCGATATCGTCTTGAATAATCTCGTGGCATGGGCCGTGACGGAAGGTGTCATCCTTTTGAAATCCGACGGAACCCCGTGGAGGCCAATCGTCCACATCGAGGATATTTCACGGGCTTTCCTGGCGGTATTGCAGGCACCCCGGCAAGCCGTACACAACGAAGCATTCAATGTCGGGCAGTCCGAACACAATTATCGTATCCGCGATATCGCTGAAATCGTCGCGGATATCGTTCCGGGCTGCCGGCTGGAATTTGCACCCGGCGCCGGCCCCGATACACGTTCGTATCGGGTCAGCTTTGACAAGATCAGGCGGGTTCTTCCCGATTTCAAGCCACGCTGGGATGCAAGAGCCGGGGCCGAGCAATTGCATGCGGCCTATGTAACCGCGAATTTGACACTGGCGGAATTCGAGGGGCCCCGCTATCAGCGGATCAGCCATATCCGTCAGTTGCTCGACGATCGGAAACTCACCTCCAGCCTGCGCCGTATTTCAGCAGTGGAGCGCCATCCAGCGCTGTCCGATGCCGTCATATGATCATCCCGCGCCAGTTGTTAACAACATGGTAAATGCGCCCGACCGGACAAAGTCCTCCGTTGGAACAGCGACAGACATCGGTCTTTCCATTCACACCCTGGCTGCCCGCCTGTTTCCTATATGTCGCAGCATCACGGGCGATGGCGTCCGTGACACCTTGGCCATTCTGGGCCAGCAAATCGATATGGTTGTGCACGAAGTCCCCACGGGAACCCCGGTGTTCGACTGGGTGGTACCGTCCGAATGGAACATCCGCGACGCCTACATCAAGGATGGCTCCGGCCGCAAGCGCATCGATCTCGCCAAATCCAATCTGCATGTGGTTAGCTACAGCAATCCCATTCACCGTATCATGCAACTGAGCGAACTCAGACCCCACATCCACACACTACCCGATCAGCCCGACCTGATCCCGTATCGAACCTCATACTACAGCGAGCAATGGGGTCTTTGTACAAGCCATAATGCCCTTCTTGCGCTCGCGGACGGCGAATACGAAGTCCTGATTGACGCTGAAAAGACTGACGGTCATCTCACCTATGGTGAATACCTGCACAAAGGCACCACCGACAGAGATGTGCTGTTTTCCGCCCATATCTGTCATCCCTCGCTTGCCAATGACAATTGTTCCGGCCTCGCCCTCTTGACCCTGCTCGGCAAGAGTTTGCAGTCCCGCAAGACACGTTACAACTATCGCTTCCTCTTTGCGCCGGGAACAATCGGCGCGTTGACCTGGCTTGCCCGCAACGAAGACAAGGTTGCACGCATCGATCACGGCCTGGTGGTGTCGTGTGTCGGAGACGGCGGCGGCCCTACCTACAAGCGCAGCCGTCAAGGCAACGCCATTATCGACCGGGCGATGGAAAGCGTCCTGTGCTGCGGCAATCGACAGGCAATCATGCAGGACTTCAGTCCCTACGGATATGACGAGCGGCAATATTGCTCCCCGGGATTCAACCTTCCCGTCGGTCTGTTCCAGCGCAGCGGTTTTGGAACCTTCCCTGAATATCACACCTCAGCGGACAACATGGCGCTCATTACACCCGAAAACCTTGCGCTTTCCTACCAGATGATCAGCGAAGTCATCGATATCATTGAAACGAACTGGACCCCGGTCAACCTTTTTCCCAAGGGCGAACCGCAACTGGGCAGGCGCGGCCTTTACGCCTCGCTGGGCGGTGACAAATCGGCCGTGCAAACGTCGATGGCCTTTCTCTGGGTTCTCAATCTCGCAGACGGAAATCACAGCCTTCTCGACATGTCGCTGCGTTCCCGCCTGCCCTATCCGGATATTTTCCGCGCCGCGCAATTATTGCTGGAAAAGGGCCTGCTCGGCGGGGAGCTGCCGCAGGCGTGATGGGATGAGCGTGGTTGGGGGCAGGACAGGCTCCTATATCCCTTGCCGCATCAAGGTTGGGGTTTTAACTGCAAAGCTGCTCGCCCAGGAGCGGCCAGGACCGGTCCTTGTCAGAAAGAACCGCGGGGGGCGCCGGCCAATCGATCGCAAAGGCCGGGTCATCAAAACGCACGCCGTCAGCAGCGGCTGGATGGTAAAATTCTGAAATCAGATAGGACACCACGGCATCATCGCTCAGGGTTTGGAATCCGTGCGCAAAGCCCTTGGGTATATAGAGCTGGCAATGGTTGCCCTCCGACAGTTCAAATCCGGCGTGACGCCGGTAGCTCCGCGAATCCTGTCGCAAATCGATGATCACATCCCATATTGCGCCTCTTATGCATGAAACCAGCTTGACCTCCGCATGGGGTGCCTTCTGGAAATGCATGCCGCGCACTGTGTGCATTGTCAGTGAATGCGAGGCGCTATGCTGAACGAACTCGGTGGCAAGCCCATGTTCGCGGAACTCCTGCGCGCAGAAGGTCCGCGCAAACGATCCCCGCGTGTCATGGTGGGGAAGCGTCTCGATAAGCCATGCTCCGCTCAGTTCTGTCTCGGTGAACCGCATCTGATCCCGCCTCGTCCCCGACCTGCCAATGACAGGCACAATCTTGTCAGAGCCCCGGCAGGAATGAAACTCTCCAATAGAGGTAACGAAAGCTGTACTTGAGGTTGTCTGCGGCACCATCCCGCCCGTTTCGCTGCAGTGCCGTTTCAAAGCACACCGTTTGACGGAACGCCGCTTTCGCGGGTCATCCGTTCGGATGATCCGTTTGATCGCATTGGCAGGTCGCCTACCATCCCGTGAGGCCATAGATTCAGATCGGGGAAAACAATCATCCCCCGCATCCAGGACACCGACAATTCATCGGGAGCGAAGGTATGAATCTACTGGCGAATACGTTTTCCCTGGCGAACCAATCAGGCAGCAGAACCCATTTCTGCCGCCTTTGCAGCGCGCCGCTCAGGCATACATTCGTTGATCTGGGTATGTCGCCGCCGTGCGAGAGTTTCGTTGCCCGCGACCGGCTGGATGATATGGAACCCTATTATCCGTTGCACGCCTTCGTTTGTGAGGAATGCCTGCTTGTGCAACTGAACGAATATGTCACGCCGCAGGCCATCTTCGAGGAATATGCTTATTTCTCCTCCTATTCGACCAGTTGGGTCGAACATGCGAAAACCTACTGCCATCAGATAGCAAAGCGTTTGCAACTCGATACGCAAAGCCTTGTTGTCGAGCTCGCCAGCAATGACGGATATCTCCTACAGCATTTCATCCCAATGAAAATTCCGGCGCTCGGCATAGAACCGGCGGCAAACGTCGCCAAGGTTGCGATCGAAAAAGGCGTATCCACGCGCATGGAATTCTTTGGAGAAGCCTATGCCCACCAGTTGGTCACGGAAGGCCTCCAGGCTGACCTTATCGTTGGGAACAATGTTTTAGCGCAAGTACCTGATCTCAATGATTTCGTTGCTGGCATGGTTGCGTTGTTGAAACCGCAAGGCGTTATAACCCTCGAATTTCCGCACCTTGAGAAATTGATATCGCAAGGCCAGTTCGACACGATCTATCACGAGCATTTCTCCTATTTCTCGCTGCTCGCCATCGAACATCTGGCGAAACGGCATCACCTCAAAATCATCGATGTGGAAGAGTTGTCGACCCATGGCGGATCGCTGCGGGTGTACCTTACCCACGCCGCCAGCACATGGCTCGTGCGGGAAAGCGTCGCCCGCATCAGGCAGGATGAGATAAACGCGCATCTTGATCAGCTTGCCACCTACACCGCCTTCGCCAGCCGCGCCCGCAAGGTCAAGCGCGATCTCCTGACATTTCTCATAGCGGCCAAAACTGAAGGCAAGACGATTTGCGGATATGGCGCGCCCGGCAAGGGCAACACACTGCTCAACTATTGCGGCATCGGGCCTGACTTCCTCGATTTCACCGTGGACCGCAACCCCTACAAGCACGGCCGTTATACACCCGGGATGCATATCCCTATTGAGCCTGTGGAGGCGATTGACCGGCTCAAGCCTGACTACATCCTCATTCTTCCCTGGAACCTCAAGGACGAAATCGTGAAGCAAATGCATCATGTTCGCGAATGGGGTGCCAAATTCGTCGTACCCATTCCGGGTGTCGATATTGTTGATCCGAGAGGTGACGAGCTATGAAAGTGGTTCTGTTCTGCGGCGGTATGGGTACCCGTATTCGCGAGTACTCGGAAAATGTACCCAAACCCATGATTCCACTCGGTTCCCAACCCATATTGCGCCACGTGATGCAGTATTATGCCGACTATGGACATGAGGACTTTATTCTTTGTCTGGGTTACAAGGCGAACGTCATCAAGGATTTCTTTCTCAACAGCAGACCGCAGACCTTTGCCGATTGCGTCGTCAGCGGCGACGGGACCGTCGAGGTTTTGGGTGAATCCCAGAAGGACTGGCGCATATCCCTGATTGATACCGGTATATGGCGTAACATCGGCGAGCGTCTTTGGGCAGTGCGCGATCAGTTGCGCGGCGAACGCGTCTTTCTCGCCAATTACAGCGATGGGCTTACCAATGTCGATCTTGACGATATGATCGAAAAATTCGAGGCGAGCGGCAAGATCGCCTGTTTTCTTGCCGTGCGCCCGCCCCTTACCTACCATCTTGCGGATATTGCCGATGACGGCCGCGTTTGCGAGTTTCGATCCTCCGACCGTTCGGACATCTGGATCAATGGCGGATATTTTCTCATGCGCAGTGAAATATTTGATTACATGCGCGAGTCCGAAGAATTGGTGCTTGAGCCTTTCAGCAGGCTTATCAAGGATAACATGCTCATGGCTTACAAGCATGAGGGGTTCTGGCGCTCCATGGATACGCTTCGCGACTGGCAGGCACTGCAGGAGATGGTGGAAAGAGGCGAAATGCCATGGATGACCCATGCACCCGCCCGCGGTAACTCCAGGGCGTCAAAGGTCAAAGTTTTATGAGGTCATTGCCCTTTGCCTACCACGGGCAACGGCTGTCGGTATTATGCCTCGGCGCCCATTCCGACGACATCGAGATTGGTGCGGGCGGTACAATCCTGCACATGATTTCGGGCGGCGCCTTGCTTGACGTTCACTGGTGCGTGATGAGCAGCCCGGGTGACCGGGCCATGGAAGCGCGCGCATCAGCCGATGCGTTTCTTGCCGGCGCATCATCAACGCATGTAGAGATCGCCCAGTTCGAAGACAGTTACTTTCCAAGTCAAACGCGCGAGTTGAAGACCTGGCTCAATGCGTTGCGCGACCGCGTCTCGCCTGACATTATTTTCACCCACGCACGCCATGATGCACATCAGGACCATCGCGCGATCAACCAGCTCACCACAAACGTATTCCGGGACCATCTGGTGCTGGAATATGAGATTCCCAAATGGGACGGGGACCTGACCGAACGCAATGTCTACGTTCCCCTGACCGAAGAGATCATGCAGCGCAAAACGGAACTCCTTCTGAAACACTTCGGAACGCAGCGATCCAAGGACTGGTTCGACGCGGATACATTCCGCGGTCTTGCGCGCATTAGAGGCATTGAGTGCCGGGCACCGGGCAGATTTGCAGAAGCTTTCACAGCACGGAAACTGGTGATCAGCATGGGCACCGGTCAATAGGGCAAACCGCCTTGCCTGGTTGCAGCCGAATTATCCGGCGATGGGGTGACCTGCTTCCAACCGCCGTACACATCGACTCAAGCGAAACAGAGCAAACGTCGCTCGCCCCGATTCGGAACCATCGTTTCACAACGTCTGCGCGGTCTAGAACGCAGGTCTAAATCCCGCGCTAAGGTCAGTAATACGCCCGTTCTATTTTGACCGGTTTACCCCTCTATTTTAGTTATACTAATGGATTAGTCATTTCATAATTGCCTGCTTGCTTCCCATCCAAAGGACTACGCGTGGGATTAAAGACTTTCCTCCATGGAAGGCGTAAATTGATATTGCCAAAAGAAGTGCAATTGAGCGGAACAATCCGTTCATGACAAACAAACATGCAACAAAGCATCAAACTTGGGGATAAATTATGGAAAACATGCATGTCAACCATACTCTAGACGAACTGGAAGATGAGGATATTCACAAAATTATAGAAATCACTGATAACTCATCTTACACAATAAGTGCCAACGAAAATAAATTCCAAAAGTATTCTACCAACGACTATTTGCTTATCATTGACCGCCGTGCCCTTGAGAGGGAGTGTCTGGCCCAGGCTTTAGCCGCCCATCACATGGGTTTGAAGGTCAAAACCTGCGGTTCGCTGCAGGAATGGCAAGCTTCCATTAACAGTCCTGCTGGGCTGCGTGCCGTACTCGTCAACACGGGAAACCGCAATCTGAGCGACGGCGATCTCTCCGCAGAAATATGCGAACTGGTCGAAGCGTTCCAGAAGGTGGCTGTCGTCATGGTTGCGGACAATGATGATCTGGCAACCATTCTCAAGGCCCTCGAACTGGGCGTGCAAGGTTATATTCCGACAACCGTTGGAATTGAGATCTGCATGCAGGCTATCGAACTGGCGATCGCCGGCGGGAAATTCGTTCCTGCAAGCTGCGTTCTGTCCCTCAGGAAACTCATGGGTGGCCGCAGCGATGAATTCCGGCACATAACGACCTCGTTTACGGCACGGCAATCGGCAGTCGCCGAGGGGCTGCGTCGGGGCAAGGCCAACAAGATCATCGCCTATGAGCTGAACCTGTGCGAGAGCACGGTGAAGGTTCACATACGCAACATCATGAAGAAGCTGGGTGCAACCAACCGGACAGAGGTGGCCTACAAGATCGGCGACATGATTCCGCACGAAACCAGGTTTTGACGCCGGCTGGACCCCAGTCGTTCGCCATCCGATTTTGCAGGAACTCACGCAATGATTTTCTCCGATAGCATTCCTCACGCATCAGGGCCGGCAATCCATCGCCTTGTTTCAGTTGTCCTCAAGCGGCGGAAGACAATGCTTGCAGCGTTGTCGGCATGCCTCTTGCTGACCACTGCCGCCTATATGACGACGCCGGCCCAATACGTGTCTGAGGCAATCCTTGCTCTGGACGTTCGCAAGTTGCAGGCCCTGCCAACCGAGTCTGTTGTCTCGCCTTTGCCGCAGGAAAGCCCGGTGCTGCGCACTGAGCTCGATATCATCAGCTCACGCATGATGGCCGGGAAAGTGCTGACCCGGCTCGATAGCCTGAACTTTGATGCCGATGGACGCATCAATCCCGCCGATCAGCAACCGCCCGCAAATACAGCTGGCCCCGATCAGATCAGCCCTTTGCCGGCGCAATCGGACGAGGATCGCAATCGCAGCCGCATTGACAAATTGCTCTCCAACGTCAGCGTCGTGAATGACGGCAGGTCATACACCATCTACATCAGTTACAGGGCAGACAACCCCCAATACTCCGCTGCGGTGGCCAATGCCTTTGGCGAAGCCTACCTCGACTATCAGGTCGATCTGCAAACATCCGCAACCCGGCGTGTGAGCGACTGGCTTGGCGGTAAACTTGTCAGCCTGCGCGCGACACTTGAACAATCGGAGCGGGCAGCCGCGGACTTCCGCGAAAAATCGGGCCTTGTCAAAGCCAACGGCATGACCCTCCAATCGCAGCAGATCGCTGCCCTCAACACGGAACTTGCCAATTTGCGGGCGAAGCTCGCGGGCGCAGAGGCGCGCCTTTCCACCGCAATCGACGCGTCGAACAACAAAGCCGGCGTTGCATTGTCTGAAATTCTCGGCTCGCCGGCCATACAGCAGTTGCGTGCCGAGCAGTCGCGCGTCGAGCGATCGCTCCAGGAAATCAGCCAGAGCGGCGCCATACAAAGTGTGCAGCTACCTCAGTTGAACTCGCAACTTGCTTCGTTGAAGAGCCAGATTGCCGGCGAAGTACAGCAGGTTATCGACAGTTTGAGGAACGAGATCAACGTCACGCATCGCCAGCAGGCGGCGGTGGAAGCGAATCTTCGGGAAATGCAGGAAGGCATGTCCGCAGCGAACCAGGCACTGGTGCATGCTGACCAACTTGACCGCGAGGCGAGCGCAAACCGCGCAATCTACGAGAGCTACCTGACCAGATATAAACAAACCATAGAGCAGGACGGCATAGCAACGGCTGAAGCCCGCATGATCTCACGTGCCGTACCGGCACGGTCAAGAGCAAGCCCCCACCTTTCAACGTGGATGGCGCTTGGCATCATTGGTGGCACATTCCTGGGCATATGCGCGTCCTTCCTTCTTGAAATAAGGGACAAGTCAATCCGGTCGGCGCAAGCGCTCGAGAATGCGACCAGAACCCCCATCATTGGCCGGATCCCCAAATTGTCCAGCCGCGAGCGCAAAAATGCCGCGCTGATTGTCAGCGAAGGGCGCTACGGCTTTGCGCGTGCGATTGCGGATTTGCAGGCCCACCTCCTTCTGTCTTCGCCACAAAAAATGGCCCATGCCATCGCTGTCACATCAGCCGGGACCCAGGAGGGCAAAACGCTCATCATCGCCGGACTGGCCCGGTCATTGGCCGCGACAGGTGTTCGTGCCATCATCATCGACGCCAATTTCACCGCCCCCATGGTTGGGCAGGAATTCGGCGATCAGTTTGGGCCTTATCTGGAGGATGTGATCAGAGGCAGGCACACGCTTGAGGCCGTGATTCAGCACGATGTATTCTCATCGATCGACTTTGTGGCAACGCAACCCTGTTCCGTTCCCGCTGAATTCCTGCTGGGACACGAGCAATTTGCCAAGGTGATCAATGCCCTGAAGCATCAATATGACATCGTGCTCATCGATACTCCGGCGGTTTGCCTGGGTGCGGACGCGATCCGTGTGGCCTCGCTTGCCGATACCACAATCCTTGTCGCACAATGCGAACGGGCCAACATGGATGACATTCTCAACGCCGTGAAGGTGCTCAGTTCCGACGGGCGAAGACTGAGCGGCATCGTCATCAACAGCGATCCAAGCATAAAGGATGCCTCGCCCCCCGATCACCAGCCGCCGGCACCCGCCACAGCGAAGCGCTTCGTGCTGGAAGTCGCCAGCCACAAGAAACTCCGCTCTTCAGCGGCCAAGGTATGAGGGCGAAAATGCTCAAAGGACAAAGGAAAAGCCCGGCATCTCTGCTATCGCGGATAAGCAATCTCCTCATAGCGGGAACCGTATCGTCAACGCTCTTGTTTTCCCTGGCGGCTGCCCCTGCCCAAGCAAATCAGGAGCCGTACAAGATCGCTTCGGGAGATGTTCTGCTCATAACGGTCTATGGAGATGCCGGATTGACGGGTATCTTTCCTGTCAGTGTCGACGGAACAATTGCCTATCCCATTCTTGGCAATATAGCCGTTGCCAATCATACGATCACCGAAATCGGGCAAACCATCACACAATCGCTTCTGCAGCATATACCCGGTCTTTCCGTTTCCGTCGCCGTGAAGGAATACGCACCCGTTTTTGTCATCGGGGATGTCCAGAAACCCGGAAAATATGAATATCGGCCGGGAATGATTGCCTTGGAATTGTTTGCGTTGAGCGGAGGTTTGCGGCAGGCCGCCGACAAGCTCGACACCGCGGGTATCCAGCTGGTTGCGGCACGGCAGGAATATACCGACACATCGCTGCAACTCTTTGCACAGGATGTGAAGCGCGTGCGTCTCGAAGCCGAATTGAATGGAAAGCAGTTTGACTATGATCTGACAGCGAGCCTCGATACGATCGATGACAAGGCCGAGCGGCAGCGGATCGTCGATTCCGAGCGAAAGCTTTTCGATCTTCGTCTTTCCGCCCTGCAAAGCGAAGCAACCGCGCTTGAGGCTCAGAAACAGAACTATGCCGAAGAAATCACCACGCTGGAAGAAAGCACAAAGTTGCGCAACGAGGAAATTTCGCTTCTTGAGCAAAATGTGAAGGCGTCCCAGAGCCTGGTGGACAAAGGCCTTACGGCGCAATCAACATTGCGCGATACCCAACGCCAGCTTTCGGCGATGCGCCGGGATGCGCTCGAATTCGGCTCGTTCCTGGCACGCGCAAAGCAGAATGAGAATGCGATCCAGCAGCGCCTGCTCGCCCTGCACGATTCGCGCTCCAATGATGCGGCCAAAGACTTGCGGGACATTGATCTCGATATCCTGAGATTGCGCAAGAAAATGGCATTCATCGCACAAACCATGGGTGAAATCGGTGCCGCGGCCCAGCGCGTGTCGTCGCGTGAGGAAACAGTCAAGCTGACCTTCACGGTGGTTCGGGTGGTGGACGGAAACTATCAGGAAACGGCCTTGTCGGAACATGATGAGATCAGGGCCGGGGATATTCTGCGTGCGCAACTTGAACTGCCCAACGCAGCCGCACCCAAGGCGATCGTGCCCAAGGCCGTCAACTGACTGTGCGTGTCTTGTAGTCAGAGGCCTTCCGCCAGGGCGTATTCCAACGCCCCGGGTTGATCAGGATTCCGTCTGCGCCAACCCGTTTGAAGGCGCCAACGACGCCTGCCAGCGGCTGTAGAGATCGCGAATACCGGCCTCCAGCTCGATACGGGGATGCCATCCCATAGCCTCCATCTGCGAAGAATCCAGCAGCTTTCGCGGCGCCCCGTCCGGCTTCGACGTATCGAAATCCACGGAACCGCGATAGCCCACGATCCTGGCGACCAGGAGCGCTAGGTCGTGGATGGAAATCTCCGCACCGGAACCGATATTGATGTGACTGGCCGAGGCATAGTTTTTCATCAGAAAGACACAGGCATCCGCAAGATCATCCACGTGGAGAAATTCGCGCCTGGGCGTTCCAGTGCCCCATACGACGGCTCTGGGGCTGCCCATCTCCTTGGCCTCATGCATCTTGCGTATCAACGCCGGCAGAACATGAGCCTGTTGCAGATCGAAATTATCATTCTGCCCGTAGAGATTTGTTGGCATGGCTGTAATGAAGCATTGTCCGTATTGACGCGCATAAGCCTCCGCCAGTTTCAGCCCCGCGATCTTGGCAATCGCATAAGCCTCATTCGTCGGCTCAAGGCTTCCTGTCAGCAATGCCTGCTCTTCGATGGGCTGGTCAGCATATTTCGGGTAAATGCAGCTTGACCCAAGCCATAGGAGTTTCTCCACGTCAAGCCGGTGCGCTGCATGCATGATATTCATGGCGATCATGGTATTCTCGTAGAGGAAATCTGCGGGATGATGGGCGTTCGCCAGGATTCCGCCCACGCGTGCCGCAGCGATGAAAATGACGTCCGGCCGCGCAACCGCCATCCATTCCTCTGTCTCGCGCTGACGCGTCAAATCGAGCTCAGTGTGATCGATCGTGATGAGGCGGCATTCTTCCCGTCTCAGCCTTCGCACCAGAGCGGATCCGACCATGCCGGTATGTCCGGCAACCCAGACTCGTTTACCGCCAAGCTCGAAATTGTGCCGGGACACCTTAACCATAGAAGTCATTGCGGCTTTCTTCCCGCATGATGGTCCGCATATCCGATTCAACCATTTCCGATACGAGATCTTCAAAAGCGGTCGTGTGGCTCCAGCCCAGCTTGATGCGGGCCTTTTCAGGATTACCCAACAGTAGATCAACTTCCGCCGGCCTGAAATAGCGCGGATCGATCTCGATGATCTCCTTGCCGCTCTTGCGGTCGTACCCGATTTCATCAACGCCGGTACCGCTCCATTCAATGGATTTTCCGACGGTTGAAAATGCTCGTTCGACGAATTCGCGCACCGTGTGGGTTTCACCCGTTGCCAGCACATAATCGTCGGGATCATCCTGCTGGAGAATACGCCACATCCCATCGACATAATCGCGTGCATGGCCCCAATCGCGCTTGGCCTCAAGGTTTCCCAGACGAAGCTTGTCCTGCAATCCACGCTCAATCGCGGCGACGGCGCGCGTGATTTTCCTGGTTACGAATGTCTCACCGCGGATCGGGCTTTCATGGTTGAACAGGATGCCGTTTGAGGCGTGAAAGCCATAGGCTTCCCGATAATTGACCGTTATCCAGTAGGCATAGAGCTTGGCCACCGCATAGGGGCTGCGCGGATGAAACGGCGTGCCTTCATGCTGAGGCGCCTCAATGCTTTTGCCGAAGAGTTCCGATGTCGAGGCCTGATAAAAACGGCAGGTCTTTTCGATCTTCATGATGCGCATCGCCTCCAGCAGGCGCAAAGTACCCATCGCGTCCGCATTGGCCGTGTATTCCGGCGTTTCGAAGCTGACCTGCACATGGCTTTGCGCTCCGAGATTGTAAATCTCGTCAGGCTGGATTTCCTGAACCACCCGGCAAAGGTTGGTGGCGTCCGTCAAATCACCGAAATGCAGATGAAACCGGACATCGTCATCGTGCGGATCCTGATAGAGATGGTCGATACGGGCCGTATTGAACGACGACGATCGACGCTTCAGTCCGTGCACGATATAGCCCTTTTTTAGGAGAAACTCGCTGAGATAGGCTCCATCCTGTCCCGTAACCCCAATGATCAATGCCGTTTTCCCAGTCATTCGCAGTTCCCGTCCGTGTGTCCTTGAAGTGTGGTGACAAACACATTGCCGTGCCGAATTCCATCATGGAGAAACCCGCCCATCGGCAATGGATGGAAGCCAAGTATAGGCGGCGACATCGAATAGACACTTCGGGAATAGGGATAGGAATGCTGATCGAAAACAGCGATTCCGCCATGTGACGACCGATAATGGCAAGACGGCATGCACATCTGTCCGCCTCACCCTCTCCAGAAGGCGTAGGGGCTTAAGCCCCGCCAGGACCGCCTGTAGTGCGTTTGTTGATCTTGCTTGCGCGCGCCGCCACCTGCGAAACTTCATTCCTAGCTTTGCCTGCGGCCATACAAACGGCCCGGGCATAGGAAGGATCCGGAATGAGAATCGTTTTCGCAAACCGCTATTTCCTGCCCGATCAATCGGCCACAAGCCGCATGGTATCCAGCCTGGCGTCCGCGCTTGCGCACCACGGCTTCGACGTCACGGCAATTGCAAGCCGCACACTTCACGACCATTCGGGTGTCGTTCTTCCGGCGGAAGAGATGATCGCCGGCGTTGCAGTGAAACGGCTTTGGGCCACCCGGTTCGGACGCCATCACCTGGCAGGAAGGATCGTTGATTATCTGACATTCCACCTATCGGTTTTCATATGGTGCCTGAGGTATCTTCGCTCCGGCGACTTGTTTGTCGTTTGCACGGATCCTCCCTTGCTGTCGGTGACGACCGCCCTGCCGGCCTTGTGGCGCAACGCCAGGATAATAAACTGGGTTATGGATCTTTTTCCCGAAGTCGCCATGGAACTGGAGATGCTTTCGAGCAAAGGCATTCCGGGGAAAATCAGCAAGATGCTGCGCAACTGGTCTATGCGCAGGTCGACCATGATTGTCTGCCCGACCGAGATGATGGCGTCCTATTTGCAAGGCAGCGGCATTCCCGGCGATCGGATTCGTGTTATGCACCATTGGTCGGATGGCAGCGAAATCTATCCGGTTCCGCGATCAGACAATGGCCTGAGACGTCACTGGGGACTTCAGGATAAATTCGTCGTTGGCTATTCCGGCAACTTTGGGCGGGCACATGACTTTACCACCCTGATTGAAGCGGCAACCCTGTTGAAAGACGACAGCGGTATACAGTTCCTCCTGGTCGGGGGCGGGCAACAGCGGGCACGTATCGAGGAAATTGCCCAGAAGCGTCAGTTGAAGAACATCCTGTTCAAGCCATTGCAGCCTCCGGAAAATATTTCGGAAAGCCTGAGCGCCGCCGACGCCCACATTGTCTCGCTCATTCCCAGGCTTGAGCATTGCATCGTCCCGAGCAAGTTTTACGGCATTCTGGCAGCTGGCCGCCCCACGCTCTTCGTTGGAGCGCCCGATGGGGAAGTGGCAAATGTGATTGCATCAACCCGGTGCGGAGAGGCCGTTGAAATCGGCGAAAGTCAAAAGCTTGCGACCCTGATCGTCCAACTGAAAAACTCCCCCCAGCAATGCACCCAGATGGGGTGCAACGCCCGGGACCTGCTGGAAACGGTCTATTCGCGGGACAACGCAGTGCAGTCATGGTCCGACGTCATGTCTGCGTTTGAGCAACCGGGTACGGATCCGTTGAGGTCCACCATTTTTAGGTCAGCATGATGGGTGGAACAGTTGTCGTCAGTCAGTTGGGCGCACGAATGCATTATGCCGTGCCCCGCATACTCGCCGCGCAAGGCCGGCTTGCTCATTTTTACACGGACATCTGCGCGACCGATAGCTGGCCCCGCGTGATCAACACCGTGCCCCGATCGATGCTCCTGCCATCCCTCAAGCGCTTGATCGGCCGCGTGCCCAAAGGTGTGGCACCAGACCTGACCTCTACCTTTCCCGCATTCGGCGTCATCTCGGCAATCCGCCGGCTCAGAGTTACAAATGTGATTGAACAGACAAAGCATGCCGTTTGGGCCGGCACCCATTTCTCACAACTGGTGGCATCCAGCGGATTTCATGGAGCAGCCGGCCTCTACGCTTTCAGCGGCGATGCTCTCGAGCAAATGCAAGCGGCCAAAGCACAGGGAATGTGGACGGCCGTGGAACAGATGATCGCGCCGCGCCAGGTCGTTGAAGAACTTGTTCAACAGGAACAACGCAGTTTTCCCGACTGGGCGGGGAAATATGAAGTGAACCGCTATGCGCAAACCTTCGCCGCGCGTGAGAAGGCCGAATGGGCGCTTGCGGACATCATCATCTGTCCGTCCGAATTTGTACGCCGCAACGTCGTCGCTTCCGGCGGCCCCTCTGATCGATGCGTCGTCGTTCCCTATGGCATCGACTCTGAATTCGAAGACCGCCAGACCATTCGAACGGATGGTCCCCTGCGTGTGCTGACCGTCGGCGAGGTGGGGTTGCGCAAGGGCTCGCCCTATGTGGCCGAAGCGGCAAGGCTGGTTGGACCATCCGCACAGTTCCGCATGGCCGGGCCAACGATACTGTCGGCTGACATCCGGCAGAAGCTGGCTGCTGTGGTGGAACTGCGCGGCATCATACCTCGGTCGGAGATGATAAAGGAATATCAATGGGCGGACGTCTTCCTTCTCCCTTCGATATGTGAAGGCTCCGCCACTGCGATCTACGAGGCGCTCGCCGCAGGTTTGCCGGTCATTTGTACCGAGAACGCCGGAAGCGTCGTCAGGGATGGAATAGACGGCTTCATCGTTCCTATCCGGGATAGCAGGGCGCTCGCAGACGCGCTCCTGCGGCTTGCAAAAAATCCGGCATTGCATGCCCGGATGTCGAGCCAGGCAAAGGAGCGGGCTTCCGAATTCACCGTCGAGCGCTACGGCCAGCGGCTTATGGACGTTCTGGCTCCCCGTCTTCAAAAACAATTCGCGGTGGAACGATAGGTATGGAAATTCACCCCATGCAGCCTTTGTCTGAATGGACACCAAGCAGGAGAGTTCCGATATGCGTATAGTTCATATCATTTCTTCCATTGATCCTGCACACGGCGGCCCACAGGGCGGGTGCATCCGTCTGGCAGCTGCACAGTCCAACCAGGGCCACGATGTTCATATCGTCAGTTATGGGGGCCCAGACATACAGAGGCGGGCTTTCAAAGCCGCAGATACTGTCCCGCATTTCGCTTCGATAAAGTGGCATTTGCTGGCAGATCCGGATATGAAAGAGCGCATTCTTTGCCTGCAGGGGCGTAAGCAATTGCAGGCAATTCTGGACACGGCATCCTTCGTCCATGTCCACGGTGTCTGGGAGCCGTTGCTCAAGGTGGCGGCAAAAATCGCGCATGGCAAAGGGATTCCATATTGCGTGCAACCGCACGGAATGCTCGACGTGTGGAGCTTGAAACAGAAAGCCTTCAAAAAGCGGATTGCCTTGCTTTTGGGTTATCGCGCAATGCTGAACAACGCCAAATTCATACTGGCGCTGAATGCAGACGAAGCGCAACTGCTGAAACCGCTCGAACTCGTATCGCCCAATCTCATCATTCCCAACGGGGTCTTTCTGGAAGAGTTCGAAGAGCTTCCCTCGCACGGGTTCTTCAAGGAGCGGTTTCCGTTAATCGGCAACAAACGCGTCATTTTATTTCTATCGCGGCTTCATACCAAGAAGGGGCTGGATGTCCTGGCAACGGCTTTCGCCCGCATCGCTAACTCCTATCCCGATGTCGATCTGGTTGTGGCAGGTCCGGATGGTGGCGCGCGCGAAGCGTTCATCAATCTGGTCGGCCAGTTGCACCTGAACGACCGCGTTCATTTGGTTGGCGGCCTTTATGGCAAGGACAAGCTGCGCGCCCTGGTTGATGCCACCTGTTTTTGCCTGCCAAGTCGCCAGGAAGGCTTCAGCGTCGCCATTCTCGAAGCGCTTGCGTGTGGATTGCCGGTGGTCATCAGCGACGCCTGTCATTTTCCGGAAGTCCGGTCAGCCCGCGCCGGCGCAGTTGTAACCCTTGCACCGGATGACGTCGCATCTGGTCTTTGCGATATTCTCAGCGATGCCGGAATGGCACATGCTATGGGTCGAAACGGCCGTCAGCTTGTTCGCGACCAATATACTTGGCCGCAGATCGCCGCATCGACGATCAATGGCTATCTGGGGAGCATTCGTCCAACGCTGCCGGCCTCGTAACGCAGCATATGGCGGGGTTCACACCGGACCGCCACGCCGTGGCCTGACCGGCTTCGCCGGATTGCCGACATAGATCGTCCACGGATCCAAGGCGCGCGCGGCCACGGCTCTCGCACCAAGGACAGCGCCCTCCCCGATGACCACACCGGGGCCGACAAAGGCCTCTGCAGCCACCCAGGCGTTCGCCTCGATGATGATGGATCGGCTGGTCAGCGGAAAATCACTGTCATCGACGTCATGGGTGCCGGTACACAAATGGGCACGCTGCGAGACGATCGCAAAATCCCCGAACGTTATTTCGGCGACATTGTAACAAAGCACGCCCGGCCCCATTGATGCGTGCTGTCCCATCACAAGATTGCCGGGCCACCAAATCCGCGCGCTGCCGCGAACAATCGCCGTGGGGTGAATCCGTGCCCCAAAGCGCCTCAGCAGCCAGATGCGCCAGCGGCTGCATGGAGAAGGGGTCCACGCGGCCAGCAGGGTCCAGCAGATCATCCAGCTCAATCGCATCAGCCGGAATCTCAGCGCGAAAGTCGCGCCACCGAAACGGGGCAATGGCTCTCCTGATGTATCCAAGGTTGTATCGGCAAAACGTGATCGCATCGCATTATCTCCCTTAAAACATTGCCTCAGCCGTTCAGCTGCCGATCCGACCATCCAGGCTTAGTGTGATACGACCGGGCGTAGATGCAGAGGCGCCGACATGACATGAGATTGCACAGGTGGCGCTTGGGATGCTGGACGCCGCGCCCATGCGAGGGCGGGCACCAGGAAAATCAGCATATGCACCCACACAATCAGCGCCCAATCCGTCTGATGGGAAATGGCATGCATGGCGGGGACGATCGACAGCATGTAGACAATCTGGGCCGTCGTCGCGCCGGCATTCGCAGAGACCCACAATCTTCGGACGATATAGGACAGAAGGAGAAATTTGAGGGCGCCAAAGTACCAGAAGGACTGAAAAGCGTCAGCCATTCCTGTTTCAGTAGTACCGGTCAAAGGATTGTACTCGCGCCCCAGAGAGGGAAGTGTTGCCATCAGCGCGGTTTTGAACTTGTCGCCAAAAATCTGCGCGGGAACATAGTTGAAGACAAGGCGATTCCAGTGGAACAAGCCATAGTCGAATTCCAGTGACATATCCGTGTTGTAAACGCGCAATATGGCATTGCGCATTTCCGGTCCGCCGTTCTTCAGCAGATTGTCGAAATTGGATGTGATGTCGATCCGGGAGATATCCCCCCAGATGGGTCCCGAGTTGGCGCGTGTTATGTCGCGATAATCGCTCATCGAGCTCATCAGCAACATTCCCATCACAATGCCGATGATAGCGAATGCCCGCGGCACAACCCATGATCTCTGGAACCAGTATGCCAGCACGAAGATCGCAATCAGTTCTACCGCTTCAGCCCGCTTGCCAGTCACCACTATCCGGTCGAGATAGAATACGAGATCCACGGCAATGATGATGGCAGCCATCCAGGAAACGCGGCGTGCGAAACACAGCGCAGCGATAGCAAGGCCATAGCTCATGAACCGGGCAAAGAACAGCCATGCCACCGGAGCGCCGCTCATCTGCACGCCGACAGAAACGTCTCCGGGCAATCGGCTCAGTTTGTAGTAGAAATATGCGCCCGTAACCGACAGAAGCAATGAAACAATCAGGAGCTTCCTCTCTTCAAAGGACTGTTGAAGGAAGCGAAGCGGTTGCGCATTCTCCGACCATCCGAGCCAGCACATGATGAGGCAAAGAATCGAGAATGCTATCGTCTTGACATAAGCCCCTTGCGGCAGGAACGGGTCAGCGGCGAGCGCTGGAATCTGCGGCAGGATAAAGCTGAATGTGATGACGCCGACCAGAAACGGAAACTGGTAAAGCCTTTCGCGCTGCAGGAGGCCCCAGCCGATCAGCCAGAGAACGGTAGCGAGCATCAGCCATGTGAAAAGCCAGTTCATGCCAGCATTCCCATGGCAAAGGTCCGGGCATCGCGTTCGCCGCGATCTTTCCACAACGAAGAACGCAACACATACCAGAGGCTCTTCGGGTACTCCTTGAAAATCTGAATACCGTCCTGCTCGACCGCGATCCGCCACATGGGAGCGTCCGGCTCAACCGGAACCGATTGCCATTGGATATTGAACGCGATCTGTTTGAAACTGTTTAGCGCGCGGCGGGAATGAAACCAGCTGGTGACAAGAATAGCTTTACGCACCTGCATGCGTTGCAAGATGGGATTGGAGAAAAGCGCGTTCTCCCACGTGTTTCTTGACTGGCACTCAACCGTGATTGATCCGGCATCCACGCCAAATTCCAACAGGGATTTGCGTATCCAGTAGCAATCCCCGTCGCCGGTTATCAGAATTTTCTGCGCCATGCCAGCCTGCCACAAGCGCGCGGCCTGCGCGGCGCGAGCGGGCCCGTCTCCACCCAGAACAACAATAATGTCCGCCTGGGTTGCCGGGTTGCGCACGCTCAGCAGCGTGTTGGCGAATACAATTGCCAGGGGATAGCTGCACAGGGCAAACAGTCCCAGGAAAAGGATGGCGGCGAACCTCCAGCGGCGAACCAGACCACCGCGTCGACGCTTCGAGATGGAAGCTGGCAACGGCGTCATATCGAAAGACCATGTTCGCGGCGGCGCTGCTCCTGAATCTTGATCACAATCATATACTCGTAAGCGGCGATAAGCCGGCAATAATGGTAGCCTTGCCAGCCATCCAGGAATCCGCCTCGCAACAGATACATATAGACAAAGCGGGCCGCTGGACGGAACGGCACCCGATAGGACAGTTCCTTGAGCGCTCTGCGGCGAGCTTCAGGAGCCGGGCTGAAAAAATCCTTCCATGGGATGCCTCTGTCGCGCAGGATCTGCAGCGATTCCTTCGCCTCAAACCCGGAATACCTGTTGTGTTTGTCAAACCAGGCAGTCAGGCCCTTGCTGAAACTGTAGTGGATGAAATGGGAGTTCAGCCGTCCTGTCGGACCGTCACCCACGCAACGCGAATGGCACTCGCGCTCATATCTCACCCGCTCCGGGCGGCACAACCGCGTTATCCATGTCGGATAAAGACTGCTGTGCTTGACCCAGCGTCCCATGAACATGTTCTTGTAGCGGACGCGGAACAGCGCCTCCGGCCGGTCTGGATCACGCGCTATCGCCAGCATTTCGTCGCGTAAATCGTCAGGCGTAATTTCGTCCGCGTCCGGCATGTAGACCCACGGATGCTTGAACTCTATTTCCTTGAGACCGTACATGCGCTGCCTGGTTTCAGTTTCATATTTGTGCTGATAAATCCGCGCGCCCGCCTTTCGGGCTATTTCGAGCGTTTGATCGGTGCTGAAGGAATCCAGAATGACGATGTCGTCACACCAGGACAGTGATGCCAGACAGGCCGGAAGACTTGCTTCCTCATTTAGCGTCATGATCAGGACAGATACTGACACGTGAACACTCCATTCGTAGGTGCTAAACCGGATCCGACAGTATGCCGGGTTTCGGCTGCGCCGATTGATGATTTGTGCCGAAGTTCTTGCTCGCCTCCGCGCGGAGAAGAACTGGCGAAACAGGATTGAGCTGGCCCATTGTTACCGGACGCATACGGACGGTGTTGCTGGTGCCGTTCGACACGAAGACAAACGCCGAATGAATGATGACCGGTATGAACAGTCCAAATGTCATGAGGTAATTGGAGGCTCCCAACAGAATACCGACGGCCCCGACGCCACCGCAGATCGCAGACGATGCCACAATGATGTTTGTGGTCATCGCGTGGGAATGCGACCTGTCCAGCAGCAAGTGATGCAGATGCCAGCGATCAGCCGTTAGCGGATTACGCCCCGCATGCAGCCTTCTCACGATAAGACTGATGGTATCTGTGACCGGCACAATGACGATCCAGAGCAAGACAGGAAAGGCAATCTCGCTCTGCCGCGACAAAGTGATGATCAAATAGGCAATGGCTGCACCCAGCGCTGTACTGCCGGCATCGCCAAGAAATATTTTGGCCCGTGCTGACCAGGGGCTTCGCATGTTGAACAGGAGAAAACCGCAAACCGCGGCGAGAAGAACGAGGCCGGAAACGCCCAGTTCTCCAAGCCCCTTATAAAACGAAAGCAGACTTATCCAGAAAAGGGCAGCTGCAGCACAACCACCTGCAAGTCCATCCACGCCATCAATCATGTTCCATGAATTGACCAGCCCAATAACGAACAGAATAGCAATGATTGTGAGGACAGGCAGCGCTGAACCAATAAGGGCCAGCGGCAGCATGTTTGCTACATAGATACTCGGTGCCGCCAGCGGGATTATCAGAATGGCGCTTGCCAAGAATTGCACAACGAGCCGCGTTCGAGCCGAAAGTTCCGTTCGATCGTCCATCACGCCGATGCCCAGGATTATCAGAATCCCGATCCAGAAACTGACCGGAAAGGGCGCTACGCCTCGGGAGAAAAGACTGACCAGAAAAAATGCGGAAAAAATCGCGATCCCGCCGCACAACGGAACAACGTTTTCGTGTTGTTTTCGGCTATCCGGATAATCGACGAGCGCCAATGTATGGGAAGCCTTTTTGAGAAATCCTATAAGCAATACCGTCATTGACAGCGTTGCAAGACAGCTGGTGAACCAGAACAACAAGGTCTACCCCCACTTGGTCGTGCATTCACCAATGCCAAGTGTCATCACCTTCATTGTTGACGTGAATGCTTTTCCCGAAAAGGTAGCGCGACGCTCGAACCAATTCCATTTAGGAGAAATGACGAGAAGGTCCGCCTGAAGTATGAGGTGGCATGGACCTTTTGAGTACGGTCACAAACATGGGTGCCATCATTTCTGCCCGGCACCGCATTTCCTTCACATACTTCGCGAGCAAGGCCTACTAAAGCTTTGGTATAACAAGCCTATCAGACTATATTTTCCCTCCAGGTAAAAACTTTGAACTACCGGAACTATGACCTCGGCCTGAATAAGCAAACTATCTGGCCTATCTGAAACAGATCCAAATAATCAATCTTCGTAGTCAAGTCACGCCCGCGTCACTCTCAAATAACTAAGTTAATCTTTATTAATGCCATATGGGCATTTCCACGTAGATCAATCTTATTGATTACTTGGATAAAAAATAACAGAAAAAACAAAAAACTTGCAGGTCTATTCCTGCCAAAAATGGGGGCAAGTATGAACGGTAATGTACCTTTTAATTTAAGTGAATGCGTGAACTACGAACCCGGAAAGAACTTTGAAAGCAAATCTGAAAATGCCATCTTCATTTATGCTGAAACGGGGGTCGTCTTTCAAGGACTTGTGAAGTCATTGGAAAGAACATTCGCTGATATTCGGATAACACTGTCGAGTTTTCTGCCGGATTCCCAGGATCCCGACATGGGCGTTGGATTGGTCCTTTTGCAGACCGAGCTGATCACCGACCTCCCGGATTGCATTGAACGCTGCAGGACATGTTTTCCGAATGCATCGATCACGCTCATGATCAATGGCGACGGATTTGCATCGCAGGGGTTGAATAGGTTGTTCTGCGACCGAAGAATCCAGGGCTTGCTTCCGTTCACCTTGAAGCTCGACATCTGGCTGGCTGCCATATGGCTGCTGCTCAATGGCGGCGAATATTACCCATACGGTGCCATGCAATCGCTGGAAAAACTGGCGAAGGATGGCCACGCCCGCCATCAACAACCGTCACTCGTGGAGGGTAAAAGGGGACCGATGTCCGGCACCAAGCCAATCGATACATTGACGTTGCGCGAACATCAAATTCTCGAGCTTCTCTCCGAAGGGCTGCAAAACAAGACCATCGCTGACCGGCTCAGCCTTTCCGACCATACGGTCAAGGTCCATGTTCACAATCTCATTCGGAAGCTCAAGGTACACAACCGTACACAGGCCGCGGCAGTATACCGTAATCACCTTGATCATGAATCTCTGCAATCGGCTTTCAGCCGCAATACCGAGCGGGCCTTCAGCCGCAATACGGAGATAACGGAATTAATGATCAATATCTGAAGCAGAGCGCCGTGAAACGACCTGTCTCAGAATGACATGGCGCTCTTCGGATTGTTCGGCCCAACCGAACCCGTCCCCACGCAACGAATGTCGGATGTTGCCTTATGAACCTGCTTTCTCCGCCGGCGGCGGGCCGTCAAACGACCCCAACCATCGACATTGTGCATGCCCTGTGCCGCGGCCGGGCCATGCACAATGTCGATGCGAGTTGGATGCGCGGGCTTGGCGCGCACTCGTCAACGGCGATACGCACAGACGCGGAATACTCCACAACATTGCCGACATCACTCAATATAAATATATTTCACAGTATATTTGG
>NZ_CABSQF010000047.1:0-34591 GCF_902479695.1 uncultured Phyllobacterium sp.
ATCCTTCGCCCAGCGCACCACGGCGGCTCCATCCTGCAGGAAGGCCGGGTAACGCACGTCAGGATACAGCCGGTAATCCGGAACCACCGTGACGATACCTCTGGCGGCCAGCGCCGAAGCCACAAAAGCGTATGTTGCCTTATCCCCGCTTTGCCAGGTGCCGCCGTAAAAGAAAATTGCCATGGGGGCAGCGCTGGTGTTTTTGGGCGCATAGATATCCAGAACCTGCCGCCGATCCCCGCCATAGGCAATGTTCCGGGTAACAGAAGCCCCGCCGGATGACGTCGTGATATCGAGCATCTTTCCGGCCGAACATCCGACCAGCGTTACAACCGTCAAAAGTGTCAGCAGTTGACGCAACACGTTAAAATCCAAGCAATGGTTGAACAAGGCGGCCGAACACGCTCTTCAATTGCAAACGCCCATCCACGACGGCCAGACAGATGCATTCGTCGTCAGGCCCCGCCTTGGGCTCATGTTCAAGACTGGCATCGGCGACAACAAGATCGCCCGGATAATAATCACCCAGCGCATCGTGCAACGTCCCCTTGAGCACCAGCGTATATTCGACACCTCTATGGGTGTGTTCCGGCAGCACCATTCCGGGCTTCGCGCGCAGCAGCATCGGCCGATTGCGGGGCGCACCACCTCTGCCAATCGAGCTCCACTGCACGCCCGGCGCCAGGAACTTCCATTTGCCGATGTCATATTGCTCCAGCGGTGACGGTAGAACCAGACCATCCGGCATAGCGGCAAGATGCCGGACCTGCGGCATGACCTGCAAGGGTGATGGCGTATCAAGACGCGCAAGAACCTGTTCCAGGGCATCTGCTGCCATTTCCGCAACGGGCACGTCCTCCAGCGCCATACCACCCGCAGCCTCGAACTGCCGCACGCGTTCGGTGCTGTCCGGGCAGAGCGACAAATGTGCCGCGACAACGAGCGCCGGCCCCTGGGCAAGGCTACCCGCGGCATAGGCCATCAGAATTTCATCGGAAGGGCGATGGGTCATGTCAGCTCATTCCTCGCCCAGCAGATTTCTGAGATGCTGCATCGCCAGACGCAACCGGGATTTGACGGTCCCCAGCGGCAAATCCAGCGTCCGGGCGATCTCACTGTGCGGCTTGTCATCAAAATAGTGCAGTTGGATGACGCTCATCTGTTCTGGCGACAATTTCTGCATGGCGGTGCGCACCAGCGTTTCGCCTTCCAGCCGCAGCAGCATCTCTGACGGAGAAGGTTCAAAATCCGGCTCATGTTCTTCCATGAGATGCGCTGCGGGATAACGCTCGCGCCGGATCGCATCGACCCTCAGGTTTCGTGCAATCGTGAAAATCCAGGTGGAAGCCGACGCTTTGGCGGGATCGAACAGATACGCCTTGCGCCAGAGCATCAGCATGGTTTCCTGCGCCAGTTCCTCGGCCTGCCCCGGCGCCATGCCGCCGCGCATGAAAAACCCTTTGATACGCGGCGCGTAATAGCCGAAAAGTTCGGCAAAAGCCGCCTTGTCACTGCGCTGCGCGATACGAAGGATTTTTGCGGAATAATCGGCCGGCCCGGTCATTGTCTGAACGGTACGCCTGATTGCCGGCTTTGTTCCGGCATACGAAAACCGACCGCGTCCAAAACGCTGCCATATCCTGTGGAAATCGCCGAAGGTAAAGGTTGCGAAGCCATTCATACCGCTCAATACGCAGATGCGCCGCAATCGGATCAGCACCGAAACTAATCCTGATCCAATTCCGTATTTCCACCGTATGCACTGATGCTGCAAGAAACAACGTCTGATCATCCCGATCCGTGTTGTTTCCACATGATGAGTACGGGAGAACATCGTTGAAAATTGCTGTCATAGGATCGGGTATTGCGGGCATGTCCGCCGCATGGCTTCTTTCCCAGAATCATGACGTGACCGTTTTCGAACGTGAGCTGCGCGTGGGTGGTCACAGCAATACATTCCTTGTCGGCCAGATAGACAGAAGCCCCATTCCGGTTGATACCGGTTTCATCGTTTTCAATGAACATACCTATCCGAATCTGACTGCCCTGCTCGACCATCTCGGCGTGGAAACAGCGGCATCGGACATGTCCTTTGCGGTATCACTCGACAACGGCAAGCTGGAGTATTCGGGCACCGGATTCAGCGGCCTGTTTGCCCAGCAGCGCAACCTGTTCAATCCGCGTTTCTGGATGATGCTGCGCGATCTCCTGCGCTTCTATCGCGAAACTCCGGCCCACGCGGGCAAACTTGGCCTGCTTGCTCTGGGTGAATTTCTGGAACGGGAGGGATATGGCCGCGCCTTCCGCGACGATCACCTCCTGCCCATGGCAGCCGCCATCTGGTCGGCGCCGGCATCGGCATTGCTCGAGTATCCCGCGGAGGCGTTCATCCGCTTTTGCGATAATCACGGCCTGCTGAAACTGGCCAACCGGCCGCTATGGCGTACTGTCAAGGGCGGCAGCCGCGCCTATGTCGATCGCCTCACGGCAGGTTACAGGGACCGCATCCAGATCGGATGTGCCGCCGCATCCATCCGTCGCGGCAGAGACAGCGCCGCCGTGACCGATTTCCATGGTGTTACCCGGGTTTTCGATCACGTTGTCCTGGCCGGCCACGCCGATGAATCGCTGGCGTTGCTGTCCGACCCGACGCCCCTGGAAGCAAACCTTCTTTCCGCTTTCCGCTATTCGGTGAACCATGCTGTTCTGCATGAAGACGACACACTCATGCCCAAACGGCGGGCCGTCTGGTCCAGCTGGAACTATCTGGGACAGCGCCGGGAAGCTGCCGGTCCGGGCAACCAGCTGTGTGTGACCTACTGGATGAACCGATTGCAGCCGCTCGAAACCGATCGTCAGTTCTTCGTCACACTCAATCCGCAGCATCAGCCGGATGAGCAAAAAATCCTGCACCGGGAAACCTATACCCACCCGATTTTTGACGGCGCGGCGATGCAGGCGCAAAAACAGCTCTGGCAGATACAGGGACAGCGCAGCACCTGGTACTGCGGCGCCTATTTTGGCGCGGGCTTCCACGAAGACGCATTGCAATCGGGCCTTGCGGTGGCGGAAGATCTCGGCGGCGCGCGCAGACCCTGGAAGGTTGCCGATGAATCCGGGCGCATCTATCGCCAGAACCGCCCCGAACCAATCGGGGTCGCGGCATGAATGCCTTCCGCTCGGCGATCTACACTGGCAGGGTCACCCATAGGCGCCTGCGCCCCAAACAACATTTTCTGCGTTACCGCATGTTCTACATGCTGCTCGATATTGACGAGATCGAAGGTATCGCGCGCGCCAGCCGGTTGTTCTCCCACAACCGGTTCAATCTCTTCGGTTTCTTCGATGGCGACCACGGCTCCAAGTTTGATGCGGCAGCGCGGTGTCCGGACCTGCGCGGTTATGTGGAGGACCATTTGCGGGATGCCGGCATGGTGCCCGATGGTGGGCCTATCAAGCTGATGACCATGCCCAGAATACTTGGTTATGTGTTCAACCCGCTGAGCGTCTATTTCTGCCATGACAGGAACGGCAGGCTGAAGGCACTGATCTACGAGGTCAACAACACGTTCGGCCAGCGTCACAGCTACGTTTTTCCGCTGGGCGATACGGACGACGGCAAACCGTTGCATCAGGAATGCGGCAAGGAATTCTACGTTTCACCGTTCATGGAGATGGCGCTGGACTATGATTTCACCATCACCAGACCAGCCGATACAGCATCGGTTGCCATCAACGCGAGCGACAAGGACGGGCTCATCATCGCAACAGCCTTTTCAGGCAAGCGGCAGGAATTCAGCGACCGCCAGTTGCTAAAGCTGTTTCTCGGCTATCCCCTGCTGACTCTCAAGGTCATTGCCGGCATCCATTGGGAAGCCCTATGGATCTGGGTCAAGGGTGTCAAATGCAGACCCCGGCCGCGGACGCCTGTTCAAACCCGGACAATCATTCCGCGCCGAACGGAATCGGATACGCAGTTCTCAAAATAACAGGCATACATGACTGAACAGCAATCATCGGCCACCCGTTTCCCCGTCATTGTCCTCTTCAGACACGATCTGCGGATCAGCGACAATCGTGCCCTGTATGCAGCCGCAAACACAGGCAAACCAGTCATTCCCGTATTCATTCGGGATGATGGGAACACCGAAGCATCACGGCCTGTCGGCGGGGCGCGCCAATGGTGGCTGCACCACTCACTGGCTGCGCTTTCAGCGTCGCTCAGGGTTCTTGGCGCGAACCTTGTTCTCAAAGGCGGAGCGACACAGACCATTGTTGATCGGTTGCTGGACGACACAGGCGCCGACATGGTTCTGTGGAACAGGCGGTACGATCCCCCCGGCGTCAGGACGGACACAAGCCTCAAATCCGAACTCAGCCGCCGAGGCATATCGGCAGAAAGCTTTGACGGGCATCTCCTGCATGAGCCGTTCTTGTTCAAAACCGGCACTGGCGGGTTCTATCGCGTCTATTCGCCGTTCTGGCGCGCTTTGACGGCAGGTCCGGAACCGCGTGACCCGGTTCCAGCACCGCGAACGCTGGAGCCATATCATGAATCGATGGGTTCGCAGTGCCTGAACGACTGGGCGCTTCTGCCTGGCAAACCCGACTGGGCGAAGGACTTTGCCGAGGATTGGACGCCGGGGGAAAACGGCGCACAGGAAAAGCTTGCCGCCTTTCTCGGCGGCGCTATTGGCGGCTACGATCATGATCGGGACAAGCCTGCCATCGAAGCAACGTCAAGGCTTTCCCCCCATCTCGCCCACGGTGAGATCACACCGTTCCAGATATGGCATGCCCTGAAATCACCGAGCCTTGCGCGGGAAGGCAAGGATGTGGATAAATTCCGCAGGGAAATCGGCTGGCGGGAATTTTCCTACCATCTGCTGTTCAACAATCCCGCGCTTGCGACCAAGAACTACAATGCATCGTTTGATGGCTTCGCTTGGCGGAACAAGGCCGATGATCTCAAGGCATGGCAACAGGGCCGGACGGGTTATCCGATCGTCGATGCCGGCATGCGCCAACTCTGGAAAACAGGCTGGATGCACAATCGGGTCCGTATGATCACCGCATCATTTCTGATCAAGCATCTGCGCGTCGACTGGCGCAGGGGCGAACCGTGGTTTTGGGATACGCTTGTGGATGCCGACCCCGCCAGCAATGCCGCCAGTTGGCAATGGGTTGCAGGATCAGGTGCAGATGCCGCGCCTTATTTCCGGATTTTCAATCCTATGTTGCAGGGCGCCAAGTTCGATTCATTGGGCGCCTATGTGCGGGAATTTGTTCCGGAGCTGAAAAATCTTTCCGACAAATATCTGCACGCACCTTGGCTGGCACCCGAGAACATTTTGAACGAGGCGGGGGTTGTTCTGGGCCAGAACTACCCCCATCCCATCGTTGACCATCAAGCAGCGCGACAACAGGCGCTGGTTGCCTATGCGAACACCCGCAAAGATTCTCCCAGCCATTAGGCCTCAATGGCCATGGATTGGTGACTGCCCGTCGCGGGCCCTCCTCTGCACCGCCTCCGTCATGCTCCCTGCAAAACGGCGGACCCGGCCATGCGTTGCAAGTCGGCCTCCGAGGCGTTTCCAATGACCCACGGGCAGGCATAATAATCTTCGATGCGGTCGATGACCCGACCGGCGACACGGACGCGAACCGGCCACGCGACCTGCCACCGGTCGCCTCGCTGGAAGAGCACGAGCAGGACAGGTTCTCCGTCGATCGCCCCGAACTCCATGGTCCAGGTGTCCGGGTTTCGCTCGTATTCGGCGAAATAGGGAGAGTTTCTGAGCAGGCCGTCGAAGCAGTCGGCGACCCGCAACCGAGCATCGGCGCTGGTGAGGCTGCGCACGCCATCCCAGTCATGGCGGTTGAAGAGGTCAACATAGCACTGCAATATCCGCGCGGTGTCGGGATCAAGCGGACTGCTCGGTTCGCCGGCAGGTTCCGCCGGCAGGTCGGCGAGCTTCGCCCGTCCGCGGGAGAGCGCGGATTTGACGCCGCCAACCGTCGAGTCCACGAGCTCTGCGGTCTCTTCCAGCGAATAGTCGAACACATCCTTCAGGAGGACGCAGGCGCGCTCCTTGGGCGGCAGGTGGCCCACCAGCCGTTCGATGGCGCGATGTGCACCGGTCGTCGCCGGCTCCGCAGCGACGACACCGATATCGTCCGAATAGGCGCTTTCCGCGCGCTCGCGCGCATCGCGCCGCCGCAGGAAGTCAATGCAGCGGTTGTGAGCGATGCGAAAGAGCCAGGGCTTTAGCCTGCTGGCATCGTCGAGGGTCTCGATCTTCGTGTAGGCCTCGAACAGCGTCTCCTGCATGAGATCCTCACCGTCGAGCCGTGAACCGGTCATGCGGGCGCAGTAACGATGCAATTGGGCGCGGACGTCTGATACCGTCTCGAGGAAGGCTCGATACTGCGCGTCGAATAAGCCGTTCGGTCGCTCAGGCATGTCCTTCACCTGCCACATCTTGGCGTCATCGAGGAACACAGGTGAGGACCACGACGCCGTTCCTGAAGCGATGCGTATCGATAAGCCTTCAGGCGGACGAGCGCATGGCCAAGGTCTGCAAACGCGCATTTGCCCACTTTCAATTTGCGAGTCATGCGACCTCCTGACTTTCGCCGGGTGTTGCTGCGGTTCCAGTCAGGCCGAGCCTGGGGCGAACCCATTGTGCGAACCGCTCTATCGCGTCGTCGGCTTCGGGCGCGCGGCCAGCCATCATCTGGAACGAATGCAGCATACCCGGAAATATCTCCAAGCGCACCTCGACGCCGGCAGCCTTCGCGCGGTCGGCGAGCGCTCGGCTGTCGTCGAGCAGGGTTTCGTCTCCGCCCGCCTGCAGATAGATCGGCGGCAGGCTCTTGAGATCGGCAAAGATTGGGCTGGCGAATGGATGTCGGGCATCAGCCCCTCCAAGGACTTGCGATGCCAGCATATCCACGGTCGCCTTCTGGAAGAAGGCGTCCTTCTCGCGGTTAACTTCGTAAGAGAGCCCGCTTGCCGACAGATCATGCCAGCCGGAGATACTGAGGATCGCGGCCGGCAAGGGACGTCCCGCATCACGGAGTTTCATCGCGGCCGCAATGATCAGGCCCGCGCCAGCGGAATCGCCCGCACCTATAATGTGCTTCGGCCTGATGCCCTGCTCGCCCAGCCACGCGAACGCAGTCACGGCCTGCTCGATTTGGCGCGGGAACTTGCTCTGAAACGCGTAGTCGTAGGTGGCAAGCAAGGCGTAACAGCCAATCGCCTTGGCGAGGTGCCCGACCATCTTGCGATGGGTCCAGATCGATCCGCCGACATAGCCACCGCCGTGCAGGTAGAGCATGACCCGATCCTTGGCCGCCCGTTTTGGCTGAACCCACAGCGCTGTCTTGTCGCCGAGGTTCGTCTCGATGTAATCGACGCCGCCCGGTTCCGTCGTCAAGACAGACCATTCGGAGACTTCCGGCGGCAATTCGCGACCGCTGCGCCAAGCCTCCCCGAGCTTTTCGTAGTGTATCTTGTTTGCCAGACTCTGCTTGCTCTCCATGGTAACGCTCCAATTCGTTTGGGAGGGCGATGTCGAGATGACAGCCCGTCAACAGCCAAGACGGACGGATCCAGCAAAAGGATACGCCGCCGCCGGATCGGGCACGCTTCTTCCCGGTGAATGTCCCCTTATTCGATCCCTGCTGAAACTAATTTGAAAAGCCGCTCGTAACTCCGCCGCTTCCCAATCAAAGGGAAAAAACAGTGGAGAGAGAAATGTTCACCAATTCCATTCGCCTGGTTGCACTCGCATCTGTGTTGATTTCGGGAGCCGCGTTTGCGGAGAATCCCATGGTCGGCGGTGCACCCATGTACGAAAATAAAAACATTATTGAAAACGCCGTGAACTCCAAAGATCACACCACACTCGTCGCAGCCGTCAAGGCAGCGGGCCTTGTCGAAACTTTGCAGGGCAAGGGTCCCTTCACTGTCTTTGCACCAACCAATGCAGCATTTGACGCGCTGCCCAAGGGCACGGTCGAAACCTTGCTGAAGCCTGAAAACAAGGACAAGCTTACCAAGATCCTGACCTGCCATGTCGTCGCCGCCAATGCGGATTCGAAGGCCATCATGAAGATGGTCGATGATGACAAGGGCGCGCACCCGGTAAAGACCGTTGGCGGTTGCGTGTGGACAGCAAAATACAAGGGCGACAAGCTGACTTTGACCGATGAAAACGGCACGGTTGCCAATGTGACGATCGCCAACGTCAAACAGTCAAACGGTGTCATTCACGTCATCGACAAAGTTCTGTTGCCCAAGATGTAAATCCGTTTCCGGTTCCCGGTACGAAGGGAACAGTCGGCTGGCCCCTGCTAATATGATATGAATAGGGGCCAGTTTTAACGGACCGCAGGAAAGGACAATCCCATGGTAAAATACGGTCTCTATGTCTCGCTTGAAGCAAAAGCAGGCAAGGAAGATGATGTGGAGTCTTTCCTCATTGCAGGGCTGGCTATCGTCAACAAGGAGCGTGATACGGTGTCGTGGTTTGCTGTGCGCAGCGGTCCATCGGCATTCGCGATCTTTGACACATTCAACACTGCCGGTGCGCGCGATGCACACCTTGCCGGCGATCTCGCCAAGCTGCTGATGGGACGGGCTGACGAACTCTTTGCCACTCCACCCGATATTCAGATGGTTGATATTCTGGCATCAAAACCGTCAGCCACCTGAAAATCAGTTCAAGCCCCAATATCTCTCACGTTTCTGCGCGCACCTGTTGTAGGGCCCAATGGGCGCGAAGGTGATGTTTGGGCCATTCTGGCCGAACAGCATATGAAAACCTGATCGCAGCGCATAGAATGGAAAAACGGACAGGAGATGAGCCGCATCTTGAATGCGCCTAATAAAGGAAACGAAAATGCCCCTGGGAGTTTTCTCCATCATGCAGAACAAATACGCGAGGTGTCTGGCTCTTGTCATGACGATCCTGATCGGCTCGAACGCATTGCTCTGTGCCAGCGGATTTGCTTTCGAAGGCAAGACGACCGGTCTCGCCGATGTGACAATTGCCATTATCCGCCATGGAGAAAAGCCGGACAGCGGAACAGGTCTCTCTCCGGCTGGTGAAAAACGGGCGCAGGCCTATAGCGCGTATTTTCAGCACCTGACGCTCGACGGCCATCCATTCCGGCCCGACACGCTGATTGCGACCGCAGATTCCAAGAACAGTGCCCGCGAACGGCTGACCCTGGAGCCACTGAGCCAAGCGCTGGGGCTGCCTATCGATCTGAGATTCGGCAACAAAGATCTGACCGGCCTTACCAAGGCTTTGAGAACCGAGCCGCACGGCAAATCGGTGCTCATTGCCTGGCATCACGGCAAACTCTCGCAGCTCATCGAAGCATTGGGAGGTGATCCGTCGAGGCTGTTGCCCGGCGGGCAATGGCCCGACGATGTTTTCGACTACATGGTTGTGCTGCGTTTTGACCACAAGGGGAAACCGATAACCGGTTCTGCCGAGCTCATCCATGAGGACTTCGCCAATCCGCCCGGACAGATCGGCGCTATGACGTCTCATTGACCGGTTGTTCCCGGTGCCAAGGACCGCCGGGGTCCGTCCGGTTATTTTTCTGCAACCTCGAAAACTAGCGAGTCACGGTAACGCGCCCCTTCATGTTGGGATGAAAGCGGCAATAGAACTCAACCGGCCCTGCTTGCTCAAGCTGGAGCGTTGCCGCTTTGCCGGAGGAGATCACGACATCCCATCCGCCTTTCACTGTTGCCGTATGATCCACGATATCCTTGTTGATCCATTCGATCCTGTCGCCAACTTTTGCGGTGATGACGGCTGGGGTAAACGCCATCTTCTCGATCGTGACCCGTATGGTTTCCGCCCTGGCAGGAATGGACCCCATACCCAGTATCAGGACAATCGAGATCCATGCCTTGAGTTGCGACGCCATCGGTCTGCCCTATTTGAGCCCGGCCGCAACATGTTCGGCGTGCTGCTCATGCCCCTGGAAGATCTTCAGTCCAGTTTCCAGCAGGCTTTTAAGCTCAGCATTTTTTGCTGAAGGAATGAGCAAGGTTTCAAGCGCGCCGTTGACCTGCTTGTGATAGGTCACCTCGTTGGTCACATAGGCCTTGTCAAAGGCGGTACCATCGAACTTGTCCAGCTTGGCGCGTTCGGCGGTGGCCGCCTTGACGAGCGAACGGCTGGTGTCGTTGTCCTCGGGAGTGACCTTCAGCTTTTTGACCAGTGCGAGAGCTTGCGTGTTGACCGCTTCATGATCGCGCATCATGTCCCTGGCAAAGGCAACAACGTCTTTGTTTTTTGATTTGGCAATCGCCTGTTTGGCAGCTTCGATATCGATGATGCCTGCCGTATAGGCAATGTGAGCAATTTGCGGGTCGGTTGGCTTGTCTGCCGCATGAGCGAGTGAAATGCTGCCCAATAGGGAAAGAACAGCCAGGGCCGTCATTGTCCGAGAGAACATAATACCTCCTTCGCCCGGAGGAATATCCGGGTCGTTTTTTCAACTGACAGCCATTTGATGTTGAATAGCGAAAAAAGTTCCCTGAGTTCACTCGATAAAGCCGAGCTGTTTCATGACTGCGGCTGTCAAACGGGCGCAGCGCTGTCCAGCGAATGGAAAGGCATCCATCAAGACCGGGCCGATCTGGTCGTCCAACTGTTTGCGTACGAGCGCACGAGCGCGATGCAGACGTGTCTTGACCGTCTCCACTCTGATCCCAAGCACCTCCGCTGTCTCCTCCTGACTGAGCCCCTCGATCACGCGCGCGATAAAAACAGTCCTGTACACGTCGGGAAGAGCATCGGTTGCCCTTTCAACCATTTGCAAAATCTGCCGCTGTGCCATTAACCGCTCCGGGTCTTCACCTGTTTTGATGGGAAACGGGATGATCCGCGTGTCAGAATTCCGGCTCATCGAAGCCGCAAGATCCGGCGCACGCCGCTTTTTGCGCAAACGTCCCAAAGCTTCATTGATGACAATGCGGGAAAGCCAGGTTGCGAGTGAGGATTCACCCCGGAACTGGTCGAGATGAGAGAAGGCAGAGCAATAGGCCTCCTGAACGATATCCTCGGCTTCGCTGTCATCCCGAATGACGCCGCGGGCAATTCGGTAAAGCCGGCGATTATGCGTCCGCATTATTGTGCGGAAAGCATCGGCATCCCTGATCAGCGCACGTCGAACAAGTTCGACATCGTCCCCATGACCGGATGGGGACGCTGTCTTTGCCGGTAATACCATCATCCTGAACTCCTCTGGCCATCATAGATGATATTTGCAGCAAAAGGTTCCCGGCGTCTTGGGCCTCACATCAATATGGGCCGAGACATTGAAGCAGTCTGAACGCTTCCAGGGCCGGCACAGAACAAGGTATCGATGTGATGGACATCAGCCCGCCAGATGATGCGTTAAACAGCCGACTTCAGCGCGACTCTCTTTTCAAGCGCCGCCGCATCTTCCTTTCGCTCACTGTAGCGATCGGTGAGATAGCCGGAGATATCGCGCGTCAGCAGCGTGAATTTGACCAATTCCTCCATCACATCGACAACGCGGTCATAATAGGCAGACGGTTTCATCCGTCCGTTTTCGTCAAACTCCTGATAGGCCTTGGCGACCGACGACTGGTTCGGGATCGTGATCATGCGCATCCAGCGGCCAAGCACCCGCATCTGATTGACCGCATTGAATGATTGCGACCCGCCGGACACCTGCATGACCGCCAGCGTCCGCCCCTGCGTGGGACGGATCGCGCCCATGGCAAGGGGTATCCAGTCGATCTGCGATTTCATCACCCCGGTCATCGCACCGTGCCGTTCAGGGCTGGTCCATACCTGCCCCTCCGACCACAGCGAGAGGTCGCGCAGCTCCTGAACTTTCGGATGATCAACCGGCGCATCGTCAGGCAAAGGCAGGCCAGCCGGATCGAAAATGCGGGTTTCCGCCCCAAAATGCTCCAGCAGGCGCGCTGCTTCCTGGGTCAGAAAACGGCTGTAGGACACTCTTCGGAGGGAGCCGTAAAGCAGAAGGATGCGCGGACGGTGTGCCGAGAATGCTGCAGACAGCTTTTCAGGCTCCGGAATCTGCAGGACGCTCGACGCGACATTGGGCAAATCAGACAATGCGCTTCCCCTCACTGTCGATGACGACTTCGCCGTCTTCCTTGGCGAAGGCGCCTTTTTGCGGGCTCGGCAGGATATCGAGGACCGCTTCGGATGGCCGGGCAAGACGCACGCCCTTTTCCGTAACGACAAAGGGGCGATTGATCAGGATCGGATGGGCCTCCATGGCGTCCAACAGCTGCTCGTCATTCAAGGACAGGTCATCCAGCCCCAATTCCGCATAAGGCGTTCCTTTTTCGCGGATAGCCTCGCGCACGGTCAGCCCTGCCCTGCGGATCAGATCCTTCAGTTCCTGTCGGGCGGGCGGCGTCTTGAGATATTCGATGACGGTCGGCTCGATGCCCGCATTGCGTATCAACGCCAGGACATTGCGGGACGTGCCACAGGATGGATTGTGATAAATGGTGACGGTCATCAGACAGTCCTTTCTGCTTTGACCATGATCGCATCAGACCGGGCGCGTTCAGGCATTGCGTTTTCCTCGGGCGGGCAACAGGGAACAATGTCGGCGATGAGCGGTGCGCAAATGTCCGGGTGCCCTGCGCAGCAATCCTTCAGGAGATAGTTGATGGCCGCACGCAGCTTGCCGAAATTGGCTCTGTAGATGATGGAACGGCTTTGGCGCGCCGAAGTGATCAAGCCAGCACGTGACAGGATCGCGAGATGTGTCGACATGGTGTTCTGAGGAACATCGAGCATACGGGCGATTTCCCCGGCAGCGATCCCCTCCGGCTCGTGCATCACGATCAGCTTGAACGCATCCATGCGCGAGGGTTGAGCAAGAGCCGAAAAGGCCTCAATGGTGTTTTCTTTTTCCATATATCCAGATTTACAGATATGTTTGATCGCTGTCAAGAACTGTGACTTGCCTCCATGGCGGAAGGACCGCGCCGGGAAATGCCGACGTCCTGATCGGCACATGGTCGGCCCTGCGCGGGTATCCTCCTAACTTTTTGGCCTGACCTCGTAATAAACCGACACCTTCCGGTCCGGTCCTTTGGCAACAGCAAAGACATCATAACTGGCACTGGGGTCATTGCCCATGCCGAGAGACCCGGCGGGCATGCCTGGCACCGCCAGCCCGGCGATGCCAGGTTTTTCCGCAAGAAGTTTTCTGACCGCCTCCAACGGCACGTGCCCGTCGAGGAAATAGCCCTCGACGGTTGCCGTGTGGCACCCTTCAATCTCTGCCGGAACGCCGAAGCGCTTCTTGATGCCCGGCAGGTCGTCCGTGTTCACGCGTTCGACCTTGAAGCCTTCGGTCTCCATCGACTTCGCCCAGAGATTGCAGCATCCGCAGTTCGGGTCCTTGTATATTGTCATCACCGATGGCGTTGCAGCTTTGGCCTTGCCAACGGTCAGGGCAACAAAAGCTGCCCCGATGCCTGTACATAAGAATTCGCGTCTCTTCATCAGCGTGTACCTCCAGCTTGCGGATTCATTGTCGCCGGTATCGGCAGGCTGCCCGTGTCATGCGCTTCCATCGCGCCTGCCACCCTCAAATTCCATCCCTTGACGATGCCATAGACGGCAGGAATGACAATGAGCGTCAGCAGTGTCGATGAGATCATGCCGCCGATCATCGGTACGGCAATGCGCTGCATGACTTCCGATCCCGTTCCCGTACTCCACAGGATAGGCAGAAGCCCTGCCATGATGGCAACGACGGTCATCATCTTCGGCCGGACACGTTCGACCGCACCCATCATGATGGCTTCATTGAGATCGGCTCGTGTAAACACGCCCCCGCTTGCCGCCCGTCTTGTCCGGACTTCCTTCAACGCCTGATCAAGGTAGATCAGCATGATCACGCCCGTCTCGGCTGCCACCCCTGCCAGCGCAATGAAGCCGACCGCCACGGCGACCGACGTGTTGAAGCCGAGCCACCACATCAGCCAAATACCGCCCACCAGGGCGAATGGCAGCGACAGCATGACGATCAGGGTTTCCGTGAGCGCCTTGAAGTTGAGGTAGAGCAGCAGGAAGATGATCGCCAGCGTCAGCGGCACCACGATCTTCAGCTTGGCTTCGGCCCGTTCGAGGTATTCAAACTGACCGCTCCAGGCGACGGAGTAGCCCGCCGGCAGTTTGACTTGATCGGCCACAGCCTGCTTGGCCTCATGAACATAGCCGCCGAGATCCCGGCCCGTGATATCGACAAAGATATAGACCACCAGTTGGCCGTTTTCAGTGCGGATGGAGGTTGCGCCGCGGGTCAATTCGACCTTGGCGACTTCACCGAGCGGAACCGTTCCGCCGCCCGGCAAAGCAATCTGCACATCGCGGGCGATGGCTTGCGGATCACTGCGCTGCGACCGGGGATAACGGATGGTGACGCCGTAACGTTCCCGTCCTTCCACGGTCTGGGTGATTTGCTGCGCACCCAGGGCCATGGAGATGACATCCTGAACATTCTGGATCGACAGGCCGTAACGTCCGAGCGCCACCCTGTCCGGAACAATATCGAGGAAGTATCCACCGATGACCCGCTCGGCATAGGCGCTCGACGTCCCCGGAACGGATTTCAGCACCCGCTCGATCTGTCTTGCCACCCCTTCCATTTGAGCAAGGTCCGTACCGTACACTTTGACGCCAACAGGTGTGCGGATACCCGTGGACAGCATGTCGGTGCGCGCCCTGATCGGCATGGTCCAGGCATTCGAAACACCTGGAAACTGCAAGGCAGCATCCATTTCGTTCTTCAGACTGTCGGCAGTGACGCCCGGCCGCCATTGCGACTTCGGTTTCAGGTTGATGATGGTTTCGAACATTTCAGTCGGCGCCGGATCGGTCGCCGTGTCCGCCCTTCCCGATTTACCAAAGACGGATTCGACTTCCGGAAACGACTTGATGATCCTGTCCTGTGTCTGCAGCAACTCGGCAGCCTTGGTGACGGATATTCCCGGCAACGTCGTGGGCATATACATCAGCGTGCCTTCGTCGAGGTTGGGCATGAACTCGCTGCCAAGCTGGCGCGCAGGCCAAATCGTGACGACAAGAGCGGCAAGTGCGATCAGGATGGTGAGATACTTTGCCTTCAGGACCATTGTGATCAGCGGTCGGTAGATGGCGATCAGAAAGCGGTTCACGGGGTTCTTGTGCTCCGGAATGATACGGCCGCGCACGAACAGGATCATCAGTGCAGGCACCAGAGTAACCGACAGAAGCGCTGCGGCAGCCATCGAGAACGTCTTGGTGAATGCCAGCGGCCCGAACAGTTTGCCCTCCTGACCTTCGAGTGTGAAAATCGGGATGAACGACACTGTGATGATCAGCAGGCTGAAGAACAGGGCCGGTCCAACCTCCGCCGCCGCCTCGATCAGTATTTCGACCCGGGGTTTGCCGGGCGGCGCACGCTCCAGATGTTTATGGGCGTTTTCAATCATGACGATAGCCGCATCGATCATTGCCCCGATGGCAATGGCAATACCGCCAAGACTCATGATGTTGGCCCCCAGCCCCAGCCATTTCATGGCAATGAAGGCCATCAGGATACCAACAGGCAGCATGATGATGGCAACGAGGGCACTTCTGACATGAAGCAGAAAAATGATCGTTACCAGCGCAACGACAATGCTTTCCTCAAAAAGTGTTCTTTGCAGAGTTTCAATCGCAGAATTGATCAACGTCGAACGGTCGTAAACCGGAACGATATCGGTGCCTGCCGGCAGGCTCTTCTTGATTTCCGCCAGACTTGTCTTGGCGTTGTCGATGACCGTCAGCGCATTGGAGCCGACGCGCTGAAGCACGATGCCGCTGGCGACCTCGCCAGCCCCGTCCATTTCGGCAATGCCGCGCCGCTCGTCGGGGACGATTTCCACGGCAGCAACATCCGAAAGCCTGAGCGGAACGCCATTCTGAGTTTTCAAAACGATATTCTCGATGTCTGAGACGTTCTTGAGATAACCGCGCCCGCGCACCATGAATTCGAATTCAGACAGTTCTACCGTCCGTCCGCCTGTATCCATGTTGCTGGCACGGACAGCTGCGCCAACCTCATCCAGAGTGACACCCTGCGACTTCAGTCGTGCCGGATCGACGACGATGGAGTATTGCTTGACGAAGCCGCCGAGCCCGGCAATTTCCGACACGCCTTCGGCCTTCGATGCGCCGAAACGGACGATCCAGTCCTGCATCGAGCGCAGCTCGGCAAGCGACTGTTCCTTGGCAACAAGCGCATACTGATAGACCCAGCCGACACCTGTGGCGTCGGGCCCGAGCGTCGGCGTAACGCCTGCCGGCAGACGACTTGCGGCGGCATTCAGATACTCGAGCACCCTGCTGCGTGCCCAATACATGTCCGTTCCGTCTTCAAAGATCACATAGACGAACGACACACCGAAGAAGGAGAAGCCGCGGACGACTTTGGACTTCGGCACCGTCAGCATCGATGTCGTCAGCGGATAGGTCACCTGATCCTCGACAACCTGCGGTGCCTTGCCGGGATAATCGGTAAAGACGATGACCTGAACGTCGGAAAGGTCCGGGATCGCGTCCAGCGGCAGTGTGCGGATGGCGTAAATGCCGGCACCGACCGCCATGATCGACGCAAAGAAAACAATGATGAGATTGCGGGCTGACCAGTCAATGATACGTGCGATCATGGCTTCACCTCAGAAGGAGCAAGCGTATTGAGCGCTGACTTCAGGTTGCTTTCGGCATCGATCAGGAAGTTTGCCGACGCGACGACTTTGTCTCCGGCGCTGATTCCACCACTGATTTCGGCCATACCATCGCCGCGCTTGCCGACCTTGACCTTGCGCGGTTCGAACTTGCCGTCTCCCCGGTCGAGGATCACCACCTGACGATCACCGCTGTCGATAACGGCGCTATCGGGAACGGTGACAACCGGATCGCCGTTGCCGGAGGCGATCTCAACGTCCGCATACATATTTGTCCGCAATATTCCGTCCGGGTTGGACAACTCGATCCGGACGCGGGCGGTACGCGTCTGCGCCTGAATATCCGGATAGATCAGATCGACCTTTCCCTTGAACTCCTCGCCCGGAAGGCTGCGGACCTTGATCGTCACGTCAGCACCAACCCGCACGGATCCAAGCTCATACTCGGGCACGTCAGCCATGACCCAGACATTGGAGATGTCGGCGATCCTGAACAGCAAGGCACCGGGCGCTGCCATCATGCCTTCAACGGCCGAGCGTTCGAGAACGACGCCACGGCGAGGCGCAGTCAACGTGATGGATGACGGCACTTTCCGGTTCTCGCGGATGTCGGCAATGACCTTTTCCGGCACACCGAGATTTTCGAGGCGCAGCCTGCTGCCGCCGTTCGATCCCGTGTTATCGGTTTTAAGATCGGTGATGTACTGCGCACCTGCCGTCGCGATTTCTCTGGCGTAGAAACTGACAAGCGGCTGCCCTTCAGCAATGATATCCCCTGTCGTAACATTGGCGACCTTTTCAACGAAGGCTTCCGTGCGGGTGGAAACCACGCTGACACGGCGCTCATCCAGCTGGATCGTTCCGGGAACCCGCACAGGCCGAATGATTGTGCCCATCCGGGCAACGGCCGTTTTCACACCCGACCGTTGCAATTTACCCGGCGATATCGTTACCGAGCCATCATTGGTGTCTTCGCCGTCGAAAACGGGAATATAGTCCATTCCCATGGAGTCCTTTTTCGGCAGCGGCGATGTATCCGGCAGGCCCATAGGATTGCGGTAATAGAGAACTTTGCGTTCACCGGGCTTATCCGGCATTTTCCCAGCGGCCGGTTTAGCATCGTCGAAACTCACATCTTCGCTGGCAAGCACGGGCCGGAATGCCCGCCCGTCCGGTGTTTTGGCCGGAGTGCCGGAATATTCCGGCAATCCATCGGGATGACGGTAATAGATGACAGGACCCGATGCCGGCATACTGTCGATGGTTTCCGCCTTTGCGATTTTCGGCATGAGGGCAACAACGGCTGTAGGCAGGCCGTGCTGGCCTACCCAATAGCCGCCCGTTCCGGCCGCCGCGATGACGGCGACCAGAACGAGTGCGGAAGTCGTGCGTTTCACTGCACGACTTTGAAAACGAGTTTGTTTTCGACGGTGCCCTCTTCACCCTGCACTTTTGCAGCGACCGAGAAGCGCCAGTTTCCCGCCATCGACAGGTTCGTCTTGAAGGAATAGACGCCCGCTTCCGTTGTTGGCATGGCCTTGGCCGGCGTGATCATCATTTCCATGCCATCGGGCTGCATGTCGATGCGGGTTGCCGAAATGACGGCATTTTCGACAGGCTTGCCCGAACGTTTATCGATCAGCCTGACGGCAATGGTCGCCGCGTCGTTCTTCTGGATTTCGCTGGTGACCAGCTTGAATTCGTAGTCGGACGGGGCCGCATGGGCCGAAGACATGGATGCGAGGAGAGCGGCGAGCGCGAGGCCCGCAAAAGCAGAACGGTTGATTTTCATAGTTTCAAATTCCGATTGTCATGAACCGTGGTATGCACGGCAGTCAGCGCAGCAGACGCTACGCGGCTTGACGAGCGGTGGTACCACTCGTCGGAATGACGCTCGCGCGTCGATGACAATCAGATGCTTGGAGGTCGGTGCGGCGGATCGCCTATGCGTGACGCCAATGCTTCAAAGACAGCGGGATGAAGCAGGTCCTTTTGCCCGAAGATCGAAAAAGTATCGACATCCGCCATCGACAGGCTGGAAAAGCTGGCGACACACAGAACGTTCAATGGGCAGTCCTTGGAACAGTCTGGAACCTTGACCTGCTTTTCCGGGCAGCATGACATATCTATCGGCATGCCTGCCGTTTCAACCTTGTCGCCCATGCCCATCATGACGGGCATGTTCTGGTCGGCCATAGCCGCACCGCTCACGAAAACCGCCATCGGCCCGAGCAGGAGCCCGAGCAAAGCGAAAGCAAACATGAACATACGGATGGCAGAATATCTCGTCATTGATCTCTATCTGACACAAGCGTCTCGACCTGAACAGGGGCTCACCGGAAGTTGATGCAATTCCTGCCGGAAAGGATCGTTCAATGTTACCGCGCGTCCCGCTTCGCCTGCGCCACCTTTGCCGCTGCCCGCTGCCGCCCGCGCTCCATTGGCCGAATTAAGCTTCCAACCTTGGAGTTTTCGATGACCCGCAAACCTTGATGCGCGTGACGCGTGTTCAGCTCAGCGGCATCTTTTCTCGCGCCTTGCTTCATGTTCAACGCCTTGCGTGCATTTTCAATCAGTTCGATGCTTGCCGTCAGTCGACGGCGGCGTTCAATTTCATTGTTGAGACGACGCATCGCCATGGCGAGAACCGCAACCTTCAATTGAGAACCGTCGTCTTTGGTCGATGCTGTTGCACCCTTCGGTGCCGCTTTGCCACGCATTTCGCGGCGACGGCGATGCGCCTGCGTTTGGGCTTTGTCCCGCTGCCCGCGCAACAGCTTGACCAAATTGGCCAGTTCCGCGTCATTCAAGTCCTGCAGCTCAGGATGGTGGGATTTGTCGACGAGGCCTCGCTCTTCCGCACTCAAAGCGCGCGCTTCTTCCTTACGTGAAATGGCCATGCTGTTTCCTCCCATTATAATCGTTCGCATGAAGCGAATGTGTCGAAATGCGCAATCTTCGGATCAAATCAAAATACAAAACAACGCCGCCTTATTGCTGCATAAAGCCTCCTCGTTTCTCGAATATTTTTCACTTCAATCTTTAATTTGCATCCAATTCAATTTAATGTACTTCAGCGAATACTTATATATCCGACAGACACAAAGTCAAAAGGATCATCGTGAAAGACGACCGGAATGACACATTGAAACATAAAGTTCTGCTTGTCGAATTGTCAGCCAAATTGGCGGCGGCTTATGTTCGGCGCAGTTCGATACCCTGGACCGAATTGCCCAAGGTCATTACGGAAATTCACGCCGCGCTTGACAAAGTTGCGCTTGAAAATGCGCCGCTTCCCGTAGCGCAAAAGGCAGCGCCAGCCGTTAATCCGAACAAATCGATATTGGCCGATTACATCATATGCCTGGATGACGGAAAGAAGTTCAAAACTTTGAAGCGTCATATTATGAACGAGTATGGACTAACGCCGGAAGCTTATCGCGAAAAATGGAGCCTGGACTCGTCTTATCCGATGGTTGCACCCAATTATTCGACCAGGCGCTCTGCTCTGGCAAAAGAAAATGGTCTTGGCCGAAAACGGATGGGTTTATAGTCGGGGGCCGCAGCTCTATCTACCTGAAGCGTGAATGCCAGAGCGCCAGTCACACCATTTTCTCCCGTCGAAACATAACCAAATATATGGCGTCGTGACTTAAGCCGCCGGAAATGGGACAATCGGGCGATTTTATCGCTGAACATTCCGGCTCGAATCCTGATCGTCGAGGTTGATCGCGATATCGCGAGCATGCTTGCGGAACGACCCCATTCTGTGGCGATGCCCCCGGTGCTGTCATCAGGGGTGGCCGGGAAGCGCTGACAGCATCAATCGGCGTTCTGCACGCCTTTTGTCGCGGCAAGAACGCGTTCCGCACCGTCCTCGATAACCCCGCGCATGGCCTTTTTGGCAGCACTCACATTGCGGTCCCTGATCGCATCGGCAATGGCCCTGTGGCGCGCCACCGAATAGCTGTGGCGCTCGGGGTTCGGGATCGGCGAGCTGATCGTGAACGTGGTCACCAACGCCACCTCGATCAGCGCGCTGATCGAGCGCATGAAGGGATTGTGAGACGCATCGGCAATGGCGATATGAAATTGAAGATCGCTGTCAACGAAACTGGATGCGGATTGGCCCGCCTCCCCCATTCTTTCAACCCACTTATAGAGTGTTTCGAGCTGAGTGGTCGTTCTGCGGCGCGCGGCGAGGCCCGCCGCTTCTGGTTCGAGCGCCAGACGCATTTCCAGAAGGCTCGACAGAAATTCCGGCGTGGGGCCGGCCTCGAAATGCCAGACCAGAATGTCCGGGTCGAACAGATTCCAATGCGAGCGCTCGAGCACGCGCGTGCCAATCTTGGCGCGCGGCTGAATCAGGCCTTTGGCCGCCAGCGTCTTCAGTGCTTCGCGCAGCACCGTCCGCGATACGCCGAAGCGCTCGAACAGCTCGGCGTCACCCGGCAGAATGCTGTTCTCCGCGTAGTCACCGCTGATGATGCGCAAGCCGAGCGCGCGCATGACATGGCCGTGATGCGTGTGCGAATGGCCTGCCGTCCGGAAATCGTAGTTTGAAAGGTCGTTGCGTGGCAAATCACCCCCCACTGGTTGCCGTTGTTCTCTTCAGTGACAGGAACACCAATATGCGTTGCAAGGCAATGAACGAGAAGAGAAGGACACCGACAACGATTTTTGTCCACCAGCTGGACAGGGTTCCATCAAAGACGATGTAAGTCTGGATAATCCCCTGGATGATCACGCCGATGAACGTACCGGCGATATAACCGACACCCCCGGTCAGCAATGTCCCCCCGATCACCACTGCCGCGATGGTATCGAGTTCGACGCCGACAGCGGCGAGCGAATAACCCGCAGAAGTGTAAAGCGAAAAGACAATTCCGGCGAGCCCCGACAGGAAGCCCGACATCGCATAGATGCCGATCGTGGTCCTGGCAACCGGCACGCCCATCAGCTCGGCCGACGTGCGGTTTCCGCCCACCGCATAGATGTAGGAACCGAACTTGCTGAAATGCGCAACGACGATACCGACCAAAAATACCAGCACCATGAGGCAACCGATGAAGGTCAGCCGTCCGCCGCCTGGCAACCGGTAGAACAGCCCCTGCAATGCCGTATAGATCGGGTGATCGATCGGGATTGAATCCGTTGTCATCACGAAGCACATGCCCCGTGCCAGAAACATGCCAGCCAGCGTGACGATGAAGGACGGCACTTCAAGGTAATGGATGATCGCGCCCATGCTTGCCCCGAAAGCCGTGGTGATCAAAAGCGCGATTGCAAAGGCAATCAGCGGATGAACGCCATAATGCGTGATGAGGACGGCCAGAAGCACCCCGGTAAAGGCAATCACCGATCCCACAGAGAGGTCAATGCCGCCGGAAAGAATGACGAACGTCATGCCGACAGCGGCAATTCCCAGAAAGGCATTGTCCGTCAGCAGATTACCGGCAACGCGGGTCGAGAACATCGCCGGAAACTGGAAAACACACGCAGCGTAGGCAATGAGGCAGATGAGCAGTGTGGCACAAAGGGGCAAAAGGCGTGTGTTCATTGTCTCTTTCCCCCCTTCGAGCGGAATTCCCCCTTGAGAAATGCCCATCCGCCCAGGGATGAAAATGACTGTGCCAGCAGGATGACAATGATGACCAGCGCTTTCAGGATGAGATTGTATTCGGGCGGGAAGCCGGACAGCAATATCCCCGTGTTCATCGCCTGAATGATGACTGCGCCAAGCGCTGACATGAGAATGGAAAAACGGCCGCCAAACAGTGAGGTCCCGCCGACGACAACCGCGAGAATTGCATCCAGTTCCAGCCAGAGACCCGCATTGTTGGCATCGGCACCGCGAATATCCGCGGCAATGATGATCCCGGCCAGTGAAGCGCAAAACCCGCAAAACCCGTAGATGACGAGCAGCAGCAGTTTGCTGTTCAGTCCGGCATAGCTGCTCGCGCTTCGATTGATGCCGATCGATTCGATCAGCAGCCCGATTGCCGTGCGCCTGACCACGGCAATCGCCACGACGAGAAGCGAGACCGCGATCAGGATGGGCATGGGAATGCCGGCAAAAGAGCCTGTTCCGAAGAAGATCAGGCCGGGCTCGGTGAAGGTGACAATCGAACCCTCGGTGATCAGCTGCGCAATGCCGCGGCCGGCCACCATGAGGATCAAGGTCGCCACGATGGGTTGCAGGTCGAAATAGGCGACGAGAATGCCGTTCCACAGGCCGCACGCCAGACCCGTGCCGAGGGCGGCAACAATGACGACAGGCAGGGGATAACCGGCGACGGTCATGGTTGCAGCCAGCGCGCCCGAGACGGCCATGACGGCGCCGACCGAAAGATCGACACCGCGGCTGGCGATGACAGCGGTCATGCCGATTGCCAGGATGATCACCGGGGCACCGCGATTGAGGACATCGATCAGGCTGCCGAACAGCCGGCCGTCCTGAAGACGTATTTCGAAAAATCCGGGGAATGCCAGATAATTGAGAAACAGTATGAGCATCAGCGAAAGCAGCTGCGGCATGGCTTTCGTCAACGCTGCAGTATTCAGACGGATCATGCAGGGACCCCTTCAGATTCAGCAGCAATGATCTGCATGATGTTTGATGTCGTGATATCGTCACCGGAAATTTCCCCGCGATGCGCGCGATCCCGCAGGACAATGACACGGGTGCTGTAGGCAACGATTTCCTCGATCTCCGAGGAGATGACAAGCAGTGCCATGCCATCGTCGCAAAGCCGGTTGATCAGCGCGATGATCTCGGCATGCGCGCCCACATCGATACCGCGCGTCGGCTCATCGAGAATGAGAAACCGGGGATTGGTTGCAAGCCAGCGGGCAAGAATAACCTTCTGCTGGTTGCCGCCGGATAGAAATTTGATCGGCTTCTCAATATCCGTGGTGCGGATATCGAGCGCCTTGACGAATTTGTCGGCCAGGCTGATCTGCTCACGGCTCGACAACCGGTTGAACCAGCCTTTCTGGGCCTGCAACGCCAGGCAAATATTCTCGCGCACGGAAAGGTCGCCTATGATTCCGTCGGACTTGCGATCTTCCGGGCACAGACCGAACCCGCAGGCGACAGCGTCCTGCGGTGTGCGGATGAGTACGGGATGTCCGTCTATGCGGATATGCCCCGTGTCCGCGGCGTCGATTCCGAACAGGATTTTGGCGGTCTCCGTGCGGCCGGATCCCAAAAGCCCCGCCATGCCGATCACTTCACCTTCACCGATATCGAGATCGAACGGCGCAATGCTGCGGCTGCGCCCAAGTCCCTTGAAAGAGAACGGTTTGATGGCGGGGACAGGCCGGTCATGGCGCGTATTGTGCGTTGCGACCGCCAAGGCCCGTCCAAGCATCAGGGAAACCAGATCGATCTTTGGAAGTTCCGCAGTCAAAGCGCTGCCGGCCAGCTTTCCGTTGCGCAGGACCGTGACCCGATCACAGATTTCATAGACCTGATCGAGGAAATGCGTAATGAAAACAATACCAAAGCCGCGTGCGCGCAACTGGCGGAGTATGGCGAACAGGATCTCGGTCTCATGGCGATCAAGACTGGCGGTCGGTTCATCAAGGACAAGAACGCGCCCCGACATATCGACAGCGCGGGCGATTGCCACGAGTTGCTGCACAGCAACGGAGTAACGGGACAAATCGGACGAAACATCCAGATGCAGGTCATATTGCGCCAGCAATTCCCGCGCCTGTTTTTCCATCAGCTTGCGGTTGACAAAGCCGAACCGCATTGGCTGGCGCCCGATGAAGAGATTATCGGCAACGGACATATTGGGCAGCAGATTCACTTCCTGGTAAACTGTACCGATACCGAGATGTTGTGCATGCTGCGTATCCCGCATGGCCACCGGTTGCCCGTCGATTTTGATCACGCCGGCATCCGGCTGGTGGACACCAGTCAGCACTTTGATCAGCGTTGATTTCCCCGCGCCATTTTCGCCGAGAAGCGCATGGATTTCCCCCGGCCTGACGGTGAAATCAACGCCATCCAACGCTTTGAAACCAACAAATGATTTGGAAATACCCTCTACCGCAAGAAGACCGGGTTTGTCCGTCATTGCGCCGTCTCCCCATCAGCGGATTTCCGATCGGTAACCAGCCGCCCGAACGGGACGGCTGGCACGGTGGTCCTGATCAGTATCCCAGGCCCTTCTTTTCCTCGTAGACCTTCTTCGGGTCATCGGCCTGTGTGTAGAGCTTCGATTCCGTCTGTATCCACTTTGGCGGGGCTTTTCCGCTGTCCTTGAATGCCTTCAAGGCATCAAAGGCTGGTCCCGCCATGTTCGGGGTCAGCTCAACCGTTGCGTTCGCTTCCCCTTCGGACATCGCCTTGAAAATATCAGGCACCGCATCGACAGACACGACGAGAATGTCCTTGCCCGGCTTCAACCCGGCTTCCTTGATTGCCTGGATCGCACCAACGGCCATATCGTCATTGTGCGCATAGAGAGCGCAGATATTCTTGCCGCCGTTCTCCGCCTTGAGAAAGCCTTCCATGACTTCCTTGCCCTTGGAACGGGTAAAGTCGCCAGTCTGGCTGCGGGTAATCTTGATATTGGTGGCCGAGGCGATTCCGTCCTCGAAACCCTTCTTGCGGTTGATGGCAGGACTTGAACCAACCGTTCCCTGCAATTCAACAACCTTGCAGTCCTTGCCGGCCACCGCTTTGACGAGCCATTCGCCGGCAACCTTGCCTTCATGGACGGTATCGGACGTAACCGCAGTCAAATAGAGACCGTCATTGGCTGTTTCGATGGTGCGGTCCAAAAGAATGACCGGGATCTTGGCTTCCTTGGCCTCGGCAAGAACAGTGTCCCACCCTGTCGCCACGACCGGGGCGATGAAGATGGCGTCGACACCTTGCGCAATAAAGCCGCGGATCGCCTTGATCTGGTTTTCCTGCTTCTGCTGGGCATCGGCAATTTTGAGATCGACGCCGCGTTTCTTGGCTTCGATCTTCGACACGGATGTTTCAGCCGCACGCCAGCCCGACTCCGAGCCGATCTGTGAAAAACCGACTGTCAAATCAGCCGCATGCGCAGCACCAGCGCACAACATGGCAACCGTGCTGGCAAGCAGAATTCTCTTCATGGAAATCATGACGTCTCCTCCCGAAATTGGTCAAATTTACAAGATCCTCCCAGACCTCAGGCGTATTACTATAATATAGTAATACAAATAACAAGACGGTTTTGAGTCACGACAAAGCGCCCGGTTGCGGGCAGCAGCCGAGGGAAATCTGTCACGGAAAGATAGCGAGAATGCCAAGTACCGAAGCGCGTGCGGGGCGCGTCAGCCCGACGGATTGTCATGAAACTCCATCGGTTATCGGGATGGTTTACGTGGGCTGCGCCGACAAGGCACCCGTTGCCACCCTTGGCACGGCACTCTCGATCATGTCCGACTTGGCCTGAAAACGCAGGCCAAAGACGGCAATGAGCAGCGCGAACCAGACCGGATTGCGATTCTGGAAGAAAAGGGTGTCCGTACAGCTCGCAAAAATCACGTAGAGCCAAATACGGGAGAAAAGGCGCGTCAGATGCGGGTTTCCTCCCTGTTCTTCTGCCCGCTCGATATAAATGATCGGCAGAATCAACAGCCAGACGAAGATGAGTATGAGGCCGGGAATTCCAGCTGAAACGAGCGTATCAACATAGCCATTGTGGGCGGTTCCCGCGTTCAACGCTCCGCTTTCGATCTGGCCGCCGCCATAAATCAGTTCAGGAGACCCCCAGAACACGTCAAAGCCGTATCCGGTGATCGGCTGCCGTGCCACCGCATTGATCGCAAGCCGCCAAATATCGGTGCGTGTCGTGAATGTCGGGTCTATTCCGACCGAGGCCAGCAGCTCGCGCACCGGCTCGAGAAAAGCCGCGCCGACCGTGACGAAGTTGATGGCGATAATTCCGCCCAGAACGATGAGGAAACGCAGCGATCGCAAACGCTCGAACAGGGCTGCAAGAACAAGCGTGGCCGGCAGAGCTGCCGAAGAGGTTTTACCACCGGTCCTGAACAGGAAGTATGTTGACAGGACGACAATGACAACGGCCCTCAGGCGCAGATGGGATGACCATGCGTACAGGCCGAAGAAGACCGATATGACCATCACGCCTGCGGTGATGTTCTTGTGCGAGAACTGACCGCGCCAATCGCCTGCCAGTTCCCGTTCGGCAAAATCGCCGATATTGTGAATCGCATATTGCGGCCAGACCGTGACGCCCCAATAAGCGAATCCCAGCATCACCAGGGTGGCCAAACTCAGAAGTGCCGCAAAATGCCGCTCCGATTTTGGCAGGAGCAGGAATATGCTCGCGTTCATGCAAACCAGTGCGCCAAGAATGGCCCTTTTCACGGCAACGTCCGGGTGAAGCGACAGGATCGAAACGAAGATATACCAGATGAAAATTGCCGAAAGCAGAGCGGCTGGCTGCAGGATCATTCGCCGGAGGGGGTGTCGCAAACCGAAGAAGAGCAGCATGGCGGAGAGGAGCAGCATCACCGCCTGATAAAGTGCGTCGGAGCGCGGATCGGCGGGATTGATGACAGCGCTCAAATCGGGAAATGGAGTCGTGGTAATCCAGAATAGAAAGAATATCCCCAGAAACACAAAGGTGCGCATCAGGGTCTGGCTGACCCGAATGGTGTTTTGCCCTGTATCGTCATGCCCGCCCCCAAGTGCGGATGTTGATTTTCACCGGCAATCGACCGGTGTTTTTCCTTGGAACCATCCGCCTCCCGACTATGTTTCAGATTGCGCAATGGGGTCAAGTGCAATGAATAGGCATATTGCAATGTCGTTGTTCAAAAATGACGGGAGCGATCAACCGCCATCTCTATGGTGATCCAAGCACCGGTTAGACTTGTCCGAACGCAACGCGATTGTGGCGGTAATAATTTTCAATTCTTGCGCGACTTGAAGAAACCCATGTCCAGACACCCCGGCTGAAAAGGATTTCAATGGGAATCGTGATGCATGAACACGGCGACAACAAACCGATGCGTATCGAAGACATTCAAACAATGGCTCCATTGTCCGAATTCGAAATTCGCGAATTGCTCCGGAAAATGTTGAAACTCACCGAAGATGCCCGCGGTGCGACGCCCACCGGCCGTCACGAGCTGGATGTCGTGCAAAATGTCCTGAAATTCTCGATGGCGCGGCTGAAAGAAACTGACAAGCGCGGAATAGCCAACGACAATCCGACGGGATAGGCCGATCGTCTTCCGCAGAGTTCAAAGCCCGACATCATAAAGAATTTGGTTCATGGAACGGGCTGGCTCCCTTTCCTGCACGCCGCCGATGACCTTGGCGGGAACACCTGCCACCGTTTTCCTGTTTTCGACGGATTTCAGGACAACCGAACCGGCGCCGATCTTGGAATTGACGCCGATCTCGATATTGCCAAGAACGGTGGCACTGGCACCGATGAGAACGCCGTGGCGCACCTTGGGATGCCGGTCTCCGGTGTCCTTCCCCGTACCGCCCAGCGTCACGCCCTGCAGAATGGAAACATTGTCTTCGATCACGGCGGTTTCGCCGACGACGATGCCGGTGGCATGATCAAAGAACACACCCTTTCCCATGCGCACGGCGGGATGAATGTCGACCTGCAGAACACGTGACGATCGCGATTGCAGGAAAGCAGCCATATCCTCCCGGCCCGTATTCCACAAATGGTGGGCAAACCGGTGGACCTGGATCGCGTGGAACCCCTTGAGATAGAGCAGCACATGCAATGCGCTCCTGGTGGCAGGATCGCGCTCAAGGACGGCGCTGACATCCGCCTCCATTCCGGACAGCACCGCCCGGTTCTCTTTCAGCACGCCGCTGAACAGATCCCATAGTTTTTCGCTTGTCACGACCGGGCTGGCGAGAACATCCGCCAGCTGCTGGCACAGCGCATCCTCAGGATTGTCGAAGCGCAATACCGCGTGCTGCAGAAACGCGGAAAGCGTCGGTTCGCGCTCGCTCACCGTCGCTGCCTCTGTAAGAATACGCGACCATAGTGCGCGCTTTTTTGAAACTGCCGTTGCATTGGTCATTGTGCACCACACTCAAAATCCGGTGATCGGCGTTATCTTGGACCCGTCACTGAAACGGGAAAACCGGAAAGCCGCCGCGTCCACCACCGGCGTGCGCCCGGTCACGATATCGGCCATCAAACGCCCGGCAGCCGGTCCTATGCCGAACCCATGGCCGGAAAAGCCCGTGGCGATGTGAAAGCCGGGGATTTCGTCGACGGCCGAAATGACAGGTATAGCATCAGGCGTGGCGTCGATATAGCCGGCCCAGCGCTGGGCAATCTCCGCCTGATTGAATACGGGAAATGCCGCTTTGAGGCTGTCGAAAAAGCGGTTCGACAGATCGAGCGATGGTTTGGGATCAAGGACCCGGTGATACTCGAACGGGCTTGCCTCATCCATTTTCCATTTGGCCGGCATGCGCGCCTCGTCAAAGAAACGGCCGCCCAAGCGAAAGGACAGGGAATTCCATTCCAGTTTCAGTGCCGGCAGGAACTGCCGCGCATAGCGGAATGATTTCGGCACGATATCGACAATGTTCTCATGGCCGGAGGCAATGGTGTATCCCCCGTCCTGACGCTTGCGGATGGCAAAATCCTTGGACCAGAGCGCCGTTTCCGGGCCTCCCTGCAGCGGCTTGGTGCGGATGACGGTGTTCAGCACCTTGAGTTGCGGCAGGTCGATGCCATAGAGGCCGCAAAACAGATTGGACCACGCGCCGCCGGCGAGCACGACCGCACTGCATCCGATTGTCCCCCGTTCCGTGACAACACCGGATATCTTGCCGCCGGTTGTTTCGATGCCCCGCACCGCGCATTCCGTGAGGATGGACGCGCCTTTGTCACGCGCCGCTTCAGCGATGGCGGGTGCCGCCTTCTGCGGTTCAGCCCGCCCATCGACGGGAGTATACAGGGCACCTTTCAGGGGCAGATGTCCGCCCGGCAGAAGATCGTCGAGCTCCTTGCCGCTGATCATGCGGCTCTCCAGCTGATAACCCTCCAGATTCTGCAGCCAGCGCTGGTTTTCCTCGTAGGATTTGTCATCCGGCGCGGTGAACAGAATACCCGCACGCGTATACCCGGTATCGCGGCCAAGCCGCTGATCAAAACCGGACCACAGGCGCAACGCCTCCGCCATCAGCGGCACTTCGCGCGGGTCACGGCGCGATATACGCACCCATCCCCAATTGCGGCTGGATTGTTCCTGGCCGATGCCGCCCTTTTCACACAGGGCCACCTTGAGGCCCCGTTCGGCCAGTTCGAGCGCCGTCGAGGCTCCTATGATACCGCCGCCGACAACGACTACATCCACCTTTTCCGGAAGGTCTTCGTCACCATGAACGCGCACAACATAAGGGCCAGGCATTGAACAGGTTTCCTCTCACCAACAATCGATCATACAGGTCTACCAGCGTGGCAACGCCGTGGCAGATGCTTTTCAGCCATGCCATTACGCCGCCGCTGCTGCAAGGTAGAGAAGATCAGTTTCGAGAGGAGGCATTGTTTTGCCAATGACCGCCTATCTCCGCAGGAATATGCTCAAACAAGCGTGTTTCGCGCCATGCATGCGCGAAACACATATCGTCAGATGGCTTCCTGTCTGCGGGCAGGCCTTACAGGAGCTTATCGAGAGTGATCGGCAGGTCCCGGATGCGTTTTCCCGTGGCATGAAAAACCGCGTTCGCTATGGCCGGAGCCACGCCAACGATCGGCAATTCTCCAACCGCCTTGCCGCCGAGCACGGAAGCATGATGATCGGGGATACCCACGGAGATCACCTGCAGATCCGGGATATCCGCATTGGTCGCCACGAGATAGTCGCCGAGATTGTTGTTGATCACGCGGGCGTAGCGCGGATCGACGACGCCCTCCTCCAGCAGTGCCTGGCCGATGCCCATGATGATGCCGCCCCGCCACTGGCTTTCCGCCAGCTTGGGATTGTACAGGCGGCCTGAATCAAGCGCCGAGACCATGCGCGAGACACGCACGGTGCCGAAATCCGCATCAACCCGCACCTCGACAAAATGCGCGCACCAGCTGTGCAGGGAATAGCCGCCTTCCGTTGGAGGCTTCATCGTCATCATGGTGGTGAAGTTGTTGTAGCGGTCCTGCGTGTTCTTCTTGTCCTCCGGCAGGGTATCGCGCAACGCCTCAACCTTTTCCTGCCCGATGACGCTCATGAAATCGGCGATGGAAATATTGGGCTTTTCACTCCGCGGCGTCGAAATCACGCCATCGGCAATGGTCAGGGTATTGGTCTGCTGATCGAGAAAAGGCGAACTCGGATGATTGAGCGCAAGACCGATCAGCTCATCGCGTGCCGCGTGGGCTGCCTTGTGGACAGCGCCCGTCATCAGGTTGGCAAGTTGCGAGCCGCCGGCAACCGGTGCCCGGGGCAAGGCGGAGTCTCCGAGTTTCACGCGAACCCGGTCAACCGGAATGCCCAGAACCTCAGCGGCGGTCTGGGCAAGGATCGTATAGGTTCCCTGCCCCATGTCGATGCTGCTGCTCGCGACCTCCGCCGTGCCATCGGCGAGAATGCGGACCAGCGCCTCACCAGGTGTGCGCCGCACCGGATAGGTCCCTGCCGCGACACCCCAGCCGATCAGCTGGTTGCCTTCGCGCATCGAACGCGGCGCCGGCGAGCGCTTTGACCAGCCGAAGGCTTCCGCGCCTGCGGCGAAGGCCTCCCGCAGCCGACGGGTCGACCAGGGAATTTTCGCCTCCGGATCTTCCTCGGCATAGTTCAGCAGGCGGATCTGCAGGGGATCGATGCCCACTTCATAGGCAAGCTCATCGATCGCCGATTCAATGCCGAACGCGCTGGGGTTTTCTCCCGGCGCCCGCAGGGCACCCGGGGTGACCGTGTTGAGCGGAATGACATTCTGCCGCGAGCTGAAATTGGGCACCGCATACATGATCGCGGTGACAGAACCGAGCGGCTCGACCGCAACGCCAAGCATCGATGTCTCGTTGACGCCATGCTGCACGACGGAAAGGAGTTTGCCCTCCCTGGTTGCCCCAAGGGCCAATGTCTGACGGGTGGCGGGACGGCCGCCATAGGCGGTGAAGGTTTGCGGACGCGTGACTACAAGCTTCACCGGTTTGCCAAGCATCCGCGCGGCGATCGCGGCAACGGCGCCATGCGGCAGCGACAGCGCTTTCGAGCCGAAGCCGCCGCCGATATAGGGCGAGATCATGCGGACATTCTCGAACGGTATGTCAAACCATTCGGCGTAAGAACGGGCCATGCCGTCGATCCATTGGCTTGGCTCCCATAGCGTGAGGCTGTCCCCCTCCCACTGCGCGATGATGCCGTGCGGTTCGATGGCAACGTTGTATTCGCGCGGCGTCCGGTATTCCTGTTCGATCCGCACCGGAGCCTCGGCCAATGCCTTCTCGGCATCGCCCCGGGACATCGTCATGCGCTCGATCGGCACCCCGTCCCCGGCCCTGGGGTCGTCGAGGCCGTAAACATGCTCCTTTTCCTCATAAGTGACCCTGATGAGGGCGGCGGCGGCCGTGGCCTGCTCCAGGGTCTCGGCCACAACGGCAGCGATGTGCTGGCCATTGAAGCTCACAATCCTCGGCAGCGCCAGAAACGGACCTTCCGGGCCGGGCGTACCGGCCCACGTCGTCGCTGACTTCAGCGGCATGATATTGTCGGGCGTCAACACCAGGAGCACGCCCGGCGATGCTTCCGCAGCCTTGGCATCGACGGATGTTACGATACCGGCTGCAATCGTGCTCTGCACCGTTACGGCATGGACCAGCCCCTCGATCTGATGTTCGACCGCATAGGTCGCACTGCCGGTGATTTTGGCGGGGCCATCGAGCCTTGACAGGCGTCCGCCGAGATTGCCGTCGGATGCATCGCCATGCTTGGCCTTTGGATTGATGAAAGTCATGCCAGACCTCCCAGTTGCAGGACAGCGCGCGTGATCACACGCGGAGCAAGATCGATCTTGTAGTGGTTCGCGCCGTGATCAGCCGCGCCATGCATGGAAAGGAGACTGGCCTGACGGACCAGCTCCGGTTCCAGCACCTTGCCGATCAATGCCGCCTCCACCGCGCGGGCCCGCCACGGCTTCGTTGCAACGCCCCCAAGGGCTATGCGCACATCGCGAACCGTCCTTCCGTCGGCATCCAGTTCCAGCCCGACAGCGGCGCTGGCGGCAGCAAACTCATAGGACTGCCGGTCGCGGACCTTGAGGTAAGTGGAGCGCCGTGCGGCGGCTGATAGCGGTATTGTTACGGAGGTGATGATTTCGCCGCGCTCCATGGCGTGTTCGCGAGCCGGATGATTGCCGGGCAGCAGGAAGAAGTCATCGATCGGTATCTCGCGGCTTCCCAGATGCACAACCGCATCAAAGGCAACCAGCGCGACAGCCAGATCGCCCGGATAGGTGGCAATGCAGGCGTCGCTCGTTCCCAGAACCGCGTGATTGCGGGTCACGCCGCCAAGGGCAGTGCACCCGGAGCCGGGACTGCGCTTGTTGCAGGCGGGGAATACGGCCGCGTCACGGAAATAGGGACAGCGCGTGCGCTGCAGCAGGTTGCCGCCAATGGTCGCCATGTTGCGGATTTGCGCGGAGGCTGCCAGCGCCAGAGATTGCGTGACGGCCGGAAAGGCGTCCTGCATTGCGGGATGATCGGCCACCGCACTCATGCGGGCAAGCGATCCGATCGATGCCCGGGTCCTGTCGACCTCTATGCGGTCAAGGCCGGTGAGATGCGTGATATCGACGACGGTTTCCGGTTCGGCAACCCCGCATTTGGCAAGATCAAGCAATGTGGTGCCGCCGGCCAGGATCATGCTCCCGGCAAGCGCGGCGGCCGTGCGCGCCTCGTCCGCCGAACCTGCACGCAGATAGGTGAAATTCTTCATGATGCGGCCTCCGCAGCTTCACGGACAGCAGCCACGATATGGGAATAGGCCCCGCACCGGCAGAGGTTGCCCGACATATATTCACGAATCTCGTTGTCAGATCCCGCATGTCCTTCGCGAATGCAGGCAACCGCCGACATGATCTGTCCCGGCGTGCAATAACCGCACTGAAAGGCATCATGCTCGAGAAAGGCTGCCTGGACAGGATGCAATTCGCCATCTTCTGCCGCGATGCCTTCAATCGTGGTGATCGCGCGGCCCTCGGCCTGGGCGGCAAGCGTCAGGCAGGCGAGCACGCGTTTGCCATCGATGTGAACGGTGCAGGCGCCGCACTGCCCCTGATCGCAGCCCTTCTTGGTTCCGGTCAAACCAATATGCTCGCGCAGGGCGTCCAGCAGCGTCACACGCGGCTCGACGGCAAGCTGCTGCTCCCTGCCATTGATGTTCAGCTTCAAGTCGATTGTTCCGGTCATTCTATTGCTCCTGCTGTAGCGGATGCAGATTCAGTCGGCGGCCCGGGATGCGGACACCTGCCGCCTGCCAGAAAGTTCAAAACCAGCCTATGCGTATGAGAGACATGACACCGGCACCGATTCTGCGATAAGAAGGCAAACGGACTCCACTTAAACGGAGGGGCCTCCGCTTATCTTAAGACCTTGTTGCTCGTGGTCAAGCCCCCATGAGCATGGAGCAGATTTTGGTTGCCAAGCCGCCAGAAAATTCCGAGCCAACCCCGTCGGCAGCCAAGGGCATGCGCGCCGATGCGCGACGCAACCGGGAAAAGCTGCTCGAAGTCGCGGCAGCGGTTTTCTCGGAACGTGGCATTGAAGGCTCCCTCGAAGACATCGCGCGGCGCGCCGGTGTTGGCATCGGTACACTCTACCGTCA